>NZ_JBYCKI010000155.1:0-32346 GCF_057473305.1 Thiomonas sp. TH-17 | reverse complement strand
GCGCGGGACGCGAGTCGGGGTTCATCTATCACCGCGCCAGGGCCAGCCTGATCCCGCTGGCCGTGCTGCCGTGGGTGACTTACCTGGCACTGCCGGTGAGCGTGAACCCGCTGCTGATCCTGCTGCCCAGCGCCGCACTGCTCGGCGTGGCGGTGTGCATTGCGGCGGCGACGTTCAAGAAGTACTTGTAACCAGCCAGATTGCTCCTTTTGTTCTGCCTCGCCGGTCACTGGACCATCGGCCACGGCAATCTCTGCAGACCCGACCATCCCCCCCATCGACGACACCCAAGCCGAGGCCTACCCGCGCACCAGAGGGCTGATGCGCCGTCATCGTAGATTTCACGTTCAACCTGGGGGCGGGAACGCTGCAGACATCGACGCTGCGACGGCGGATGACCAGCTGGATTGGCCGGGTGCGACGCAAAAATTACACCGGTGGGCTCTCGGAGGCGGAAAATACCTACCGGGACTGGTCGTGAGGAGGAGCGCCGAAATTACGCTGCTGGCAATCTGACAAGACGAGTGGAGTGGATTCATAAGGACGCGACCAGCGAGCGCCGAGTGCAGCCCATTCATTGTTGCCCCCTCCCAGATCCCCCGCCAGTCAGGAGTCTGGCTAAACATAACCCATTTGACCGAAGCGCCTTCGACACATTCTCTTGCGGCACCCCCCATACCTCGGCAAGCTTGACCGCCACTGCCTTGGCATCCCACGGCATCAAGGGCGCGCCGCGCACCTTGGCAAATGGTCCGTCACTCTCGGGCACCACGCGGTCGGGTGGCATCGCCGCAGCCAGCTTTCGTCCGTTGGCAGTTTCTAGCATTGCTGGTCCGACACTGAACCAGCATCCTGATTCCACCGCTCGGCGAAGCTGCGAGGGAGAGTCTGTGAACCAATGCAAAACTGCCACACCGAAACCGGGATTCGCCTCGAGGGTATCTAGGACCTCTCTTGCTGCGGCCCGGGAGTGAATGCTAAGCACTCGTCCGCCCAGTGTGGCGCACCTTTGCACTACAGACTTGAAGATGTGCTGCTGAAGATCGAAGTACTGGCTGTACCGTGCCGAGCCATCGAGACCAACTTCACCCACCCCGGGGCAAATCTCAATCTGAGACAGCAACATCTCCAATTCGCCGGATTTTCTGTCTGCAACCTCTGGGTGGAGCCCAGGTGAGATGGAGAGCCCCTGTGTGGCAGGAAGAACTCTAGACGTTGCTGCGAAAGCCTTTGGACTCGTCGTTACAAGCCAGACAAACTCATTGCGCTGCAACGCTTCGGCGTAGACTTGCCGTGCATCAGGGTAGAGATCCAGATGACAATGAAAATCCATCACAGCACGCCATCTTTTCGAAGCAATACTGCCAGCTCAACCAAACCCCGCTCAGCAACGCGCCGATAGTGTGGACGGTCGGCATCAGAAGCAAAAGAAAGTGTCGCCCCCAGGAACGAATCGACTCCCCGCTGTTCGGCGGCAAGTACCGCACAGGCCACCGCCATGGGATCGTCCGCACTCGTCTTGCCAGCGGCCGACAGCGACGAAAACCTGTACGTGGTTGTGTCGGCAGCTCCCCAATGCAGGACAGCGGCCTTGCGAACCATGCATGGCACACAACGTCCGCAGTGAGTTCGATTGTAGGTGCGAAAACGACCGCAACTGGTCGTATCGCAACCATACTTGGCCAGCAGCACCTGATCGGCACACTGTTGCAGCATTTCTCCTTTCGTCTGAAACCGGTATGGCATTGATAAGTGCGCATCAATGCCTAGAGCGTCGAGCAGTGCCTGCAACAGCCTCATGAACAAAGGGTGTGTCGTTCGAGTGCTGAGGCTGGCCATACGGCCAGGTAGCAATGGAGGGTTGAGACTAATGAATCCGTTCTCCGGAACCAGGATTTCCGGTCGGCTAACCGCCAGCAGCGAAGTTGCGAGCACCGCCAGTCCATAGAAGACCATCGAACGAGCTCTGGTGGACGTTTCCTTTCTTCCACCGAAGACAACTTTGTGACTCCATTGCTGGTGCCAGTCTCCTCCGCCTAGTGCATTGGCGTAAGCAATCTGGCGAGCGGAGTCCTCAAAAGCAAGCTGCGACACAAAAATTGGTCTACGCCCCTGAGCAGTGGCATCGATTCCCCCCACAAGACTATCGAGACCACCTGAAAGCAACGCAACACAGTCCCGATCACAAAGTCGGCGTTGGCCGTTTGGTGGCGTAGGGCCACCGGAACGAAAACGAAGCGTCCAGAAATCGCCGGTCAGCACCCGGAGCATATTTTCGGCAATATTCCGGCCTTTCTCCCACGGGGCAGGATCATTGAGTGTGACCTCAAGTTCAATCTGTCGCGTCCAGCCGTCCGCGCTCCCCTTGCGAAGAACTGCCACATCAGCCGCATAGATGGCGAAGCAGAAGAGCACAAAATCCCATACTGGCACCGAGGGAGCGTAACCCGCGTTTGCCAGTTCTCGGTGCCAACCATAGGCAATGCGTCCGACGTCAGACTGCGATGACGGCTCCAAGAAAGTGAATGCGCGGGAACCGGCGGGCAAGCACTCTGGCAACGCGTCAATACTTGAGCAGATTATTTTCATGATTCTGCAAAGACCGTAAGCGCGTCTTGTAATGTCGAGGCCGCAATCTCTCGCATGGAACGCTGCACACTGCCAGAGCGCGCCTTCTCCATCGAACGATCAACAACAACCATGATGTAATCGAGTGCCTGTGCCATACGCTCTTGGATAACTCTGGGCGCGTATTTCAGCTTTTCAAAAACTCTGCCGAGCTCAAGCTGGACACGGTTGTAGACATCGAACGCCACCGTGTACGCCATTACATTGGCAATTTGATCATCCGTAAGATCGAAGATATCCGCACTGGGATCCACCTCGTAAAGATGAGCAATTGCCTGACTCATCGCGTGCTTGGCTGACTCCTCGTCAATACTTCCCCCGGTTGGCACCAACTTCTGCACAACTTCAAGTGCAGCATCCCGAGCGGATAGGCCTCGTTGCTTTACTGACGCGACCCACGCGTTGATGCCCGGGTCCGTACCGTCGCGAGCAGCCGCCAGAAATCCCCCCAAAGAGGAGGCCACAACGGCACTCGTGCGCATACGGTTCGCTGCCTTTGCTGAACCACCCATGCCCTTTTTAACGAAACTCGAGACGCCTCTTCGCAGGTCTGAGCTGCTGCCAGACCGCACAAAGCCCGTCAGGGCTCTACGCGCCTCCTGATAGCGACCCGGCGGCGCAACAGTCGGCCCGGATTCAGGTGGTGGTGAAGCTTGGTTTCCCTCCTGGCCGTTTGTATCTGCGTCGCCAGAGGCATCAGCCGGAGCAGTACCAGGTGATATGGGATCATCTGCGTGACCAGAATCAATGCCGTTTCCAGCATCATCTAGCCATGGTGGATCAAAAGAAGCGCCCGAACCTGCTCCGGCACTTGAGGTCGAAGTGCCCATCTATTTCTTCCTCGCATTTTCAATTGCACGCTTGACCGGCTGCGGTGTCTGTTCATCCCGCGCCCATTTCGACAGGACATCGCTCGCCCAAGCACAATCTGTCAGCGCTGATACCAATCCTGGGGCAAGCTGAGTGATGGGCGCCTGGCTGACAAGAGCTGCCGCGCGAGCCCCAGCACTTTGATGAATACGAGAGACCTCTGTGAGCATCAATACCTCTTCAGCCTTTTGCCAAGTACGGCTGGACCGCCGCACCTCCCAAGCACGGGCCATGGCAAGACCAGACTGAATATCACCTGCATCTCGAATCTGCTGCTTCAACGCCTCATTCGAAGTTCGAGCCGACACCAGCGCATCACGTAATGCCTTTCCTGCGGGGTTCAGCTCATCCGCGCCAAAATCCCTTACCGTGCTGTCGCGACTGAGATGTAAGATGGGTCTCATATCCATGTCGCCAAGTAGCGGCTCAAGCTGCAGCCACTCACGAACAAACGATTTATCTCCAAAGGGTGACGGAAGCGAGCCTTCCGGATCTTTCGCAGCCGCTTCTGCATCATGAAGGATGCTGACTCTTCCTTCGCTTTCGGCGGAGACTTTTTCTGCCAACGCATTCGCAATGGTTTCGTCACACCGCTCAAGCAAATGCCACTTGGCCAGCACTTGAACGTCCACGTCGATGTTTTGCGGTTTGGCCAGCGTCTTGCGCAAGAACACTGTATTGAGGAAACGCTTGATCAGCCGGGGATTGGCTTGAACCGTACTCGCGCTAAAAAGCAGTGGCGCCAGCCTCTCTGCCAAGCCCATGAGTCCGAGTAACTCCGCGTTCCCCCGCGGCACAAGGCTTTCGAGGAATGCGAGGTCAACGGCCTTCCCGGTCCAGGTTTCCCGCAATCGGGCTTCCACGCTGGTTTTCGCCGCCTCGAAATTCTTTGTGTCCAACTGACCACTACGATGAGCGCGCTCCAGGAACAGCAGCGCCGTGTATGCCTTGGTCTCATTGGGGCCAAGCCTCGGTACACGCAGCGGCACTTGAATCAACTTGTCGAAATAGTTGGTTGCCACGTCATCATCCAACCCCGTGCCAGCAAAGTGCACACGGACAGCGCCGCGGATGAAGACATCATCTGCGGCGATGACGAAGGCACTTCGGCGCAGAAACAACAGCAACCGAATGGCCTCAAGCGTTGCGATGGCGGTCTTAGGCAAACACCTATCAAGGTCATCGACGAAAACCACTAGCGTGATGCCCAACTCTTCGAGCAAATCTTCTAGCGCCTCCCGGAACGACTGAATTTCCTTGGGCAGCGACATGGGCTTGGCTTCGTCCAAGATGCCTTTAGCGGCTCCCGGCACTTCCTGCACTGCTGCAATTCCGTCCTTGACGGACTCCTTCTTCCATGCCTCGGAGCCTGCCTCCACAACCTTTCCAATGAGGCCGACCGGCACACCCGTGATGAGCGTGGCGGCGACTTCGCCGCCGAGCTGAGCCAGACGCAGAAAATTGATTTGTTTAACTAGCGACTTGGCCTTGTCCACTAATCCCGTATTTTTCTGTGCCTCTTCGAGTACCGCATCCCCAACGGTCTGAAGCAGTGCCGTGCGTGCGTCCTCGAAGCCTTGGTAGAGCCAGGGATTGAAGGTGACGACGATGTACTTCGATGCTTCCGCACTCACAGCACTCTTGTTGACACTTTGATCTGGCGAAAGCTCAGACGCCACCATTCGCACGAGAGACGACTTGCCAATGCCCCAACCGCCAGAGATGCCAATGGAGATTGGCTCGCCTCCTGTGTCCCGAATGAGCTCGGCGCAAGCCTTGGCTACAAGGCGGAAGTTGACGTAATCGACAGTAGTCTCATTGTCATGCCACATCGCGTGTCCCTTGATTTTGTTGTTTGGGACGCGACGCAGTCGCTGGGCGTCCGGCAGCTTCAATTGTTGTAAACAAGCTCACCACAGGTCCCCAATCCCCCAGTCTCATGCTCGAAAGATATCCACCTTGGTTTCAAGGCACTTGCGAAGACTCAGATCGTTTGCACCAACCTCGAACCATCCCCCTGGCTTCTGGTAAAAATCCAGTCCACGGCCAATCTTGATGATCCATCCGTTATCCAGTCGGATTTCGCGGTCATGGATGTTTGGGTTGAGTTTCACCTCTAGCTCGATATCTAACTCCAGCAGACTTTGCTTCAGCTCATCGAGCTTTTCGGCGATGTCGGCCAACTGGGTCTTGTCGTCGTAGCCGGTGATTAGGCTGATCTTCTTCACGGTGCCAGCCTTCAGTACCGTCTCGCAGAAGCGCACGAAGTTTTGAATCTGGTGCTGCAGCCGGATGTACGGGTCTTCGATGACGACGGACTTCGCGCCTTGCAGGTAGGGGCCGAGGATCGACTCATAGCTGTACCCGGTATCGCCATAGAGGATGGTGAAGTGCTGTTCCTTGAGCTGGACCGATGATGGAGCAACCACCGTTGGTGCCGGAGCAGTCTGCATCGGCGCCACTGGAGGTTCCACTGCTGCAGCAGGCGCCGGGTGAGCGACGGGCTGCACTTCGACTGCCTCAGCAGGCTGGCCAGGCGCCTGATTCAAACGACGACGAGCCGGCTCTTGCGTCGCGGGCGCATCTTTCGACTCAGGGCAGAAAACCACCACTTCCTCGCCACTGGCCTTGAAGTAGGACAGATTGATACGCGCAAACTCGTCATCCGGCTTGCGTTTGTTCATCTGCTCTTTGACACGACGGCGGCATTCCGTTGCATAGGCCACGTATTCCTCGAACTCTTCGTCGGTCGGTGGCCCGTTCGGATGCAAGACCTTCAAGAAAGCGCAGACGGTTTTCTTGATGCCTTTCTCGTCACGCCCCTCAATCGATTTACCGAGCCGGATGCGCTTGCTAACTTCTTCGTAGCGGTTCGTGTGCTTGAACTGGTAGTGGAACGCCTCTGCCAAGTAATCGGTGATGAATCCGTAATTACTGGTCAGGAACTCGCTGCTGTTCTTGGGCATTTCCCAGCCCGGGATGTACGCGGCGAAGCGATCCATCACGGCCAGGTCGAGTTCTGGTGGCAAGGGCTGAAACAGGTCGTGTTCGTTGGAATTGACCACCTGCTGCACAGACACATCGATGTTGCCGACAAAACTCAGGCTGGCATCGGCGATGACTTCGGCCCCGCGCGAAAAGCGCCCGTTGGCCATGAAGTCCTTCATGATCTGGATAGTGTCCGGATCACGCACTTTGATACCGCCGACTTCGTCAAAGGCTACCGTGTCCCAAAATCCGACCAGCCCCACCTTGCGCCGCGCATTGTTGTAGAACAGCGTGGCCTTGGTTGCCTGGCCACCCGAGATGAGCGTGGCGTAGGGCGAAAACTCGCTGAAGAAGTAGGATTTGCCGGTGCCGCGCGGGCCCAGCTCGATGTAGTTGTAATTGGGTTCCACCAGAGCGGCCAGCCTGGCGATGAAGTGCATCTGAACGCGCTTCGAGAGCTTGTTGGGCTCCAGACCCACAGAGCGAAGAACCGCCGCGATCCACTCATCGCGAGTGAAGGCTGCCCGGCCTTCTGCATAGCGGTCAAAGTCGAAACGGGTCAGTTGGATCGGGCGCAGGTCCTCGATGGAAAACGCGTAGTCGTCCTCATCAATGTCGTTGTGCGCCAGGGTGACTTCGGCCCAAATGCCGCCTTCCAGCAGCCTGTCGTTGTCACGGTAGAACTTCTCACCGATGGCGATGCGTTGCGAGTTGAAGTTCTCCAGCGATGCCCAGTGGCGCTTTTCCTTTTCGACGTAACGGACATGGACCTTATCGATGAAGCGATGCTTGCCCTTGGTGGCCACCTTGGACTGAGCGGCATTGGCCTCGTCTGGGCGAACGTAGTTCTCCTGCAAGGAGGACAGCACCGCCTCCATACCGGCATCCATCTCCGCCTGGTCGTTGCTGGCGCAATACTTGGCGAGCAGGAACTCCAGGACGAACGTCGGGACGTTGGTGCCTTTCTTGATCCGATGCAGCAAGTCCTTGCGAAGAACTTTGCCGTCGAACGTGGCGTTCAGCTTTTGGTCGAGTTCGTCCATAGGGCTCATTCCGTATAGTCGGTTTCAAGCGCCAGATTGCTGTAGGCCGCCAGGGTTGTAGGGTTCAGCGCTTTGACCGAGAACTTGCCTCTGAACTCATCATCCATCCGCAGCGCAATCTGTTTGCGCTGGCCTGGCATCAGGGTCACGGTCCTGGTCGCGGGGTTAACATCCCCGCCTGGGCGCGGCTCACCCACCACATTAGCCTTGCTGTCCTGCGCTTCCAGCAGGATCTCCACGTTCATGTCTTGCGAGAACATATCGTCGGCCACCAGTATCACTTCGATAACCGGCAATCGCGTAGTGATTCGTTTGGCGCCGTTCTTGTAGCTCAGCTCCACCACCACCTTGCGCAATTCCGCGTGAGCGGCGGTATCCAGCCGCGCCACCAGCACCGGTACAACGGCCTCCGCAAGGGATGCCCCGCCGTGGAAATACAGATGCCCCGAGCGATAGGGGGCCATGCTGCGCGGTAGCGCCACTTGAGTGAAGTCGCCCCGAATGCCGACCTTCTCGGCACTGACGACCAGACTGTGACCATCTGCCGCGCCATCGCCCAACATCATCCGATCGTGTGCGGTCACGGGCCACTTGCCATGAGGCTTGACGCACACATCTCCGGCCTCCGCTTGCGCGTTGAGGAAGAAGCCGTGATCGGTCACGATGACCGCTTCCTTGAATCCCATGCCACGTAACTTGTGCAGTGCCACGCGGATCAGCTTGAGCGTGCCGGGGATCAGACCCAAGGTCGTCTCGGGGTTGCTTTCCAGTTGGCTGTCGATTTCCGTAGAGCGCAGCACCAGCAGATCGACCGTCTCTGCGATCTTCGGTTTACCGCGAACAAAATCGTTGAGCGGCATTTCCGCGAAGCGATCTCCATACCGCTTGGCCAGCACATTCATGCGCTGCGGGACGTTGCTCACGGGCGCACCCGCCAGCTTGGGCACCAGTGAATCGTTCTCCAGCGACAGGGTCAGCCCCGTGCGGGCGCCAGGCAGCAAGCTCGCCATGCCCACCAGCGTGATGGTCGGCAGCTGCGCATAGGCCGCTTGCAGCTCGACCGGCCCGTCCTCGGCCAGCAGCTTTTCCAGCGCAACGCCCAACTCATAGCGAAGGGCATCCACCATCAGGTAGGCCACCTTACGGCCGCTTTCCTTGAGCCGATCCGCCACCAGCCGATCAAAGGCATCGGCGTTGGCCAGGCGCCCGGTGGGCGGCCATCCCGTCGTCTCGACGTGCTTCACAAACACGCCCTGAACCTTCTCCGCCAAGCGTCGATAGCGCGCCCGTGCTTGGCTGATCACTTCATGCATCAAGCCATGCTGGTCGAGGAAGTCACCCGCCGCTTGCTCAAACTCGCGC
The DNA here is from genome assembly GCF_057473305.1 of Thiomonas sp. TH-17. NCBI lineage: Bacteria > Pseudomonadati > Pseudomonadota > Betaproteobacteria > Burkholderiales > Thiomonas > Thiomonas sp. TH-17. Next base: position 23,455 of record NZ_JBYCKI010000155.1, on the reverse strand, counting down.
TGCAGACGGTCTGCTTCACGCAGGCTGCCCAGGTAGAAATCGATCAACTCAGCTTGCGAGCGGGCGTGATCAGGCAGCTGGCGTTCAAAATCGTCACAGGCCTCGACCAGGCTCAAGCCAGACCGCACCAACTCCCACTGCGCCTGGCTTTCTCCTTTACCGAGCCACACAGAACTCTTATGGCGGGTCAGCACACGGCGCGTGGCATCGGTGTCGCCGGTGACGATTCCCTTGATCGCTGTGCGCAGGAAAGTACGCTCTTCGAAGGGGAAGGTGTCGCGCTCGCCCAGGTCTTCAATCGCGCCACATAGATCGGTCAGATTGAGTTCAGCCTCGATGGCCTCGGCGCGCTCGATGTACACCGTGCGTGACTTCGGGTCGCTGCGCAGACGGTCGCACACATCCTCGACAATGGGTCTGGCTTCCATCGGTGCGTGCGGCACGCCCTTCAAGGTGTCTGGCAATGCCACCGGTAAATCAAACACGAACTCGCTGAACAGCACGTAGCGCCACAGCTCATCCGCCAGTGCGGACCAGGTCTTGCCGCGCGTTTTCACGCTCAGGCCCAGAGTGGCACGGAGGAAATCACGCGCCTCTTGCACCCAGCCTTCTTGACTCTTCAGCGCATCGAGTTGGCTGCTACTCGGCGCTAACAGCGCCGCCAGGATCTCCCGGCCGGATTCGACCTTCAAGATCGCCCGCAGTTGCGGCCAGCTCACACCCCCACCAATCGCATCGATCACTGCAAAAGTCGGCCCACCGGGTGATTCTGCAAACACCTGGCGAATCTCGGTAGCGTGATCCGGCCTGGCTCGCAGGCAAAGACTCAGGTACTCGTCGCCATCGTCTTGCGGGAATGCCGCGCCGCACTCCGCATACAGGGCAAACGGGTCAGCTTGCTTCTGCTCGTCCGTCTCTGGCCGCTTGGTAGGCACGTAGATCAACACGCCCTCAAGTGGGGCTTTGGGTTGACCCACTTCCCTGAGCGCCAGCAGTGCAGCTTCCCGGCTTTCAATGCTGCTTTCGGACGCATCGATGACGCGCACCTTGTCCGCCGCCAAGTCGAAGCACTGTTCGCGGTAGCGCTTGTCAGCGTCGTACACCACCAAGCAGCCAGCTTGCTTCAGGCGCGGCCGCAGCACGCTTTCTCGAATGAATTCCGCAATCGTCATTTGTCCTCCCGCAGGCTCAGGATGGACTTCACCTCCTTGAGCATCTTGTCTGTTCGCGCCGCAATGGCGGCCTCGTTCCAATCATCTCGGCTGGCCAAATCAGCATTCAGGTACAAGCCATTGCAGTAACCGATGAAGTCACCCTGGTCGTTTTTCCGATCCCGCTTCTTCAAGAACTCCATCGTTCCGAGCTTGGAGTTGTACCCGCTCAGGGTCAGGTTGCCGAGCTGATGAGCGCAGCGCTCGCGAATGGCACCAGCAGTGCCTTTCTGATCCCCATCAAGCATGGCTACCCACCCTGGCCCCAAGTTCTCGGTCTTGGGCAGGATGTGCTCTACGGTAAAGACGGGTCGGTCATTGGCGTCATGCGCCCACAGATCACGTTTGTTCTCGCGGGTTTGGTGCGCCTCTTCCAGCTTGCACAGCATGAACCGTGTGGCCTCGTAATTCTCGAGGTACACATCGCCCTTGAGGCGCGATTCGCAAACATCCTGCGGGGCTGCCCGTGCCAGCAACCAATCACTGGTCTGCTGGACGAAACCATCCAGGGTCTTGATCTCGCCGTTACGGATCTGCCTCAGCAAGTGACTGACCAATTCCATGAACATCGGGTCGAGTTCGCGGGTGGGCGGCATATCAGTCAGGTTCCGCCAGAAGAACCACTTGGTGAGCAAAGTAGCCAAGCGGCTCAATGCATCACCCTCACTCCATTTCTGGCTCTGCGCCACCTGGCTGGCCCACAACAAGAACGCGTAGGCCGGCGCGGCCCCCAGGCGCTGCAGGTCCTGCAAGGCGACTGCGGCGGCATCTCCCCATTCCCCTCGTGCAACGGCAGGGTTGAGCAGGGCCGAGTAGGTCTTGCCCTTGGCTTGCAGCGCGCCGAACAGCCACACCGGGCGCTTGCGCAGCAGCGTGTCGTAGATCGTGATCAGGTTCGAGCGTGTGGCGCGCGTGCAGCCTTTGACCTCCACCCGTTTGAGGTACTTGAACATGTTGTACAGCTGGCGCAGGAAGCGCTCCTGTACCGCCGGGTCGGGCAATAGATCGATCAGGTCCTTCCACTCGTCAAAGGCGCGGTCTATGCCATAGTGGGGGCGCTTGTCCAGCTCGGCCAGCAGATTGTTCTTGATGATGTCGATGGCCGAGAGCGGAATGCCTCGGTTGTTGATCGACTCGAACAACATGAAAGCATCCGAGTGGCTGCGCACCTCGATCTTCACCAACATGGCGGCCTTAAGCTTTTCCAACAGCGCCAGCGCTTGGTCTTGAGTCAGACCGTCAAGTCGCTCACAGAAATAGCCATAAGCACGTGCGATGCGCCGGTTACCGAAATAGCTCAAACCCTTCGGTGCCTTTACCTGCTTGGGGAACAGATCACTCAACACCTTCTGAAAATCGGTTTTGTTCTGCGCTTGCTCGCTGGGCTCCAGACGCCACTGCCCGGTCGCCCGGACGAAGAGGCGGCTCTCCAGGTTGTCCAGCTCCACTAGAAGCCGGCGATCCGGGTTCGGGATGGCATTCAGCTTGCTGTAAATAGCGCAGAACAGCAGGCTGAGGGTCGTAAAGCGCTGCTGACCATCGATCAACTCCAGGCGGCCACCGGCCATGCCATCCTGTTGGGTATTCACGCAGATGATGGAGCCCAGAAAGTGCCCACTGGGTGACTCTTCAAGGTCGTTGAACAGCGCGTCCCAGTTCTTTCCACCCCACACGTACTCGCGTTGGTACTTCGGAATGAAAAACGAAGTTGCCCCATCCGGGCTGAAATAAAAGCTGACCGGCAGCGCCTTGACGTCCTGGATCATTCGTCGCTCCCCGTCTTCTTCCTGCCGCGCGTCTTCTTCGGTGCGGCTTCGGGCTCGACATACAAGTCCTCCAAGCCGTGAGCAATGGCCAGGGACTTATCGGTCTTGCACTTCTCACGCACGCGTTCCAGCCAGTAGTTCATGGCCAGGTGCGACCAGTCGTAGTCGCCTTTTTCCAGCTTGGCCCAGGTGTCCTTAAGCACCTTCTGCCAGGGCTTGTGGCGGAACAGCGGCCACAGCGGCGCGGCGCTGATCTGCACGCCGTCATCGAGGTTGGGCTTGTAGGTGGGCGCGAGCTTGAGCAGGGTATCGCGCAGCTCGATCAGCTCCAGCTCGAAGGCTTGCAGCGCCTCGAACTGCTTCTCATCGTCACGCGTGCGGGCAGCAGCCTTGTTGCGCAGCGCCGTTACGTCAGCGCCGACTTGTTTGAGCTTGGGTTCGACGAAGTCGTTGATGGCGGTGTACACCGTCTGGCTGGTGAGGCTGCGGTAATAGACCCACAGCGTATAGCTGCCGGACGTCGTGCTCAGTGGCCAGTAGATTGGCGCTTTGCGGCGGCTCTTGGAGTAGCGCTGCAAATGGAAGGCGAAGAAGTCGCGCTGCAGCCAGCGGCGCACATCTTCCGGCACTGGCACCTCGACGCGAGCGAGAACTTCCTCAATCAACCGCGCGAGGTCATGCGGGTGTCCTTGGTCGTCCACCAGGATGCCCGCATGCGCATGGAAAGGCGCGGCACCGTCCGGGAGCATTCCGGGGCTCTTGGCGGGTAGCGGATCGAAGGGTTCCGGCTCGGCGGGCGCCACACGCTCACCCGTGGCCAAGCGCCAGTCGAAGCGACCAAACGCGACGCCCACGGCCCAAGATAGCAACCCAACTGTCTCGTCTATCGCTGGCTCCGCTTCTTCGTCTACTTCGTCATCCGCGATTACGTCGGAAAGCTCCTCAGATTCAGGCGACACTTGACCACCCAGCGCAGCCGTTCGATCGGTGTCTGAAAATCCATAGAGTGAAAATGCAATGTCGTCGACCTGTGCTTGTATGCTGGCAAGTTCCGTATCAATCGCCTGAGGATCAAAGTCACCGATGCGTGATCGCAACGCAGCAGGCAGTAGGAATGCATGAGACTTCTCTTCGGTTGATGAAAGCGCGCGTTTGATCGACCACCCACGTCTAGCCAGCTTCGATAGCTGAATAGATTGGTCGCAGCTCATGGCGGGAACAGGAATCCCGCCGATTAAACCGACTTCGTACTGTACGCCGCCGACCTTGCCCGCAAAAAGGCGCACGAGGTAATCAAAAGGACGACTATTGAAGACAGCAAGCCATGTCTCCAGCTCATGCGCGGGCGCAAAGGCCATCTTTCCTGCCACACTGAACACACAGCCTTTTGGAACGACCTGAGACGAAAACGTTATCCCTCTCAGAGGCCAGGTCATCCCTGGTTGCAGGAAATAGTTGGTAGCAGTATCACGAAGCATCCACACGTTGGAGCGGATTCCGCCTTTTTCATTGAGGTTGTTCTTGATCTCTGCTCCATCACTCGCCCATTTAACGACAACCGGCATATCCGCATAAAACCTCGAAAAGGCTCCGCCCTTAGCGAATCCATACCACCGCTGTCCATTCGGCAAAATCTCCCACCAAACGCGCACGAAGCGAAAATCATCGGCCGTGGCCAATCCCTGCTTAACCGCTCGATCTGCACCATCAAATGCAGGGAAGCGCCTGAATGTTTGGCGAACCGCTTCACTTACCCAGTATGCAAAAGGGGCACCCGGAACTTGGAAAAAGCTGGAAGGATCGACTTCAAATACGTTATCACCGCCCGTGCGAATGGCACTGGCGAGGGCGCTTTGCTTGTCCTTATCTTTCAATAGACGCAAAAACGTGGTCATTTCGTCGCGCCTCCACTAGTTAGTGTCGGCTCGACGTACCAATCCTCCAGACCATGCGCGATGGCAAGCGACTTGTCCGTCTTGCACTTCTCACGCACGCGTTCCGGCCAATAGTTCATGGCCAGATGCGCCCAGTCGTAGCTTCCCTTTTCCAATTTGACCCATGTGTCCTTGAGCACCTTTTGCCAGGGTTTGTGCCGGAACAGCGGCCACAGCGGTGCCGCGCTGATCTGCACGCCGTCATTCTGATTGGGCCTGTAGGTGGGCGCGAGTGTGAGCAAGGTGTCACGCAGTTCGACCAGCTCCAGCTCAAACACCTGTAGGGCTTCGAACTGTTTCTCGTCGTCACGTGAACGAGCAGCACCTTTGCCTCTCAACACCGTCAGATCGCTGCCGATTTGCTCCAGTTTCGGCTCAATGAAGTCGTTGATGGCCTTGTAGAGCGTCTGACTGCTAAGGCTTGGGTAATACACCCATAGCGTGTAGCTACCTGACGCAGTGGCCAGGGGCCAGTAAATCGGTGCTTTTCTGCGGCTCTTTGAGTAGAGCTTCAGATGAAAAGCAAAAAACTCTTTGCGCAGCCATCGCCGCAGATCATCAGGCACGGGCGCGCTCACTTGGCCGAGTACTTCCTCAACGACATGCACCAAATCGCGTGAATGACCTTGCTCATCGACCAAGATGCCGTCGTAAACGTAGAATGGTTGAACCCCATCCGGCAACATGCCGGGGGCTTTGGAAGGCAGCGGATCGAACGGCTCGGGCTCGGGCGGAAGAGAACGTTCACCAGTAGCGACGCACAAATCGAAACGGCCAAATGCAACCCCAACAGCCCAGGACAATAGTCCATCTGTTGATGGCACCTCTGCTTCGACCTCTTCGTCGTCCTCATCCGCGTCCGCCTCATCCTCACCCGTCGCGGGACCGTTAATGACCTCCCGGTCAGCCTCCTCAAAACCGTAGAGTTCGAAGGCAATCGCATCTATCGCTGCATGAATCTCATCCATCTCGGTCTTGATGGCAAGGGACTGGTCGCCACTGACAGCTGCACTAAGCGCAGCGGGCAACACGAATGAATGCGATGTTTCATTGATGGAGTCGGCTGTTCGCTTCAATGACCAAGCTCGACAAGCCAGGCTTGCGAGCTGCTTGCGCTGCGCTTCAGTCAATGAGGGAACAGGCGTTCTCTGGATAACACCAACCTCATATGACCTAGCAGCGGCATCCGCGGCAGCCAACTGAAGTTCGATTAGGATGCTAAACGGGCGGCTATTGGTAAGTGCAAGTAGCGCCAATAGGTCGTCAGAACTATCATCTGTTACAAAAACGGCTGGACCCTTATCGCCAAAAATGCATCCATTGGGCATGGCGCGAACGCTAATGCCACTAGTTGTACGCCTCGGCCAGGTTAATCCAGGCCTCTTAAAGAAATTGACAGCGGTTTCCCTGAGCATCCATACATTGGATCGAACGGCGCCTTTTTCGTTGAGGTTGTTTTTAATCTCACTGCCATCGCCTGACCAATTTACAAGCAGATATACGTCTGCATAGAAAGGTGAATATGCGCCGCCTTTAGCAAACCCAATCCATCCCGAACCATTCGTTTCCCACCAAACTCGAACAAAGCGAAAGTCATCTGCCGAAGCCAAGCCTTGTTTTGTAATTCTGTCGTTGCTTTCGAAAGACGGCAGTTTCGTGAATAACGCTCGAACATCATTACTTACCCAGTAAGCAAAAGGCTTACCCGGAACAGAATCAAATGACTCCGACGCGACTTCAAAGCTTCGCGGATCTTTTTCGCCTTGGCGCAGGTGATTACATGCGGCCTTTAGGGCTTCGGCCTTGTCACTCTCACTTACGAGTCGCAAAAACGTGCTCATCCTTGCTTCTCCAGCACGTAAGCCGCTGCTTCCACCATCGCGTCATCCATTACGCCATGTCCCAAGTCAGCCATAACCTCTGGCTGGGCAATCCCCAGCACCACTTGCTCGCGCCACTTCTGGAAGCTAGAGAGGAAGAAGCAAGTGCGCGAGGTGATGGCGCCGATACGCCCGCCAGCGCGCAGCAGTTCCAAGCCCCGCTCCACCATAATGGCCAGCAAATCGTTCTTGCTGCGTGGATAGGCTTTGGCGAGCTGATCCTTGGTGTTTGATGCCAGTGCGCCAAACGGTGGGTTCATTACCACGACGTCAAACAGTTCACGACACAGATCGATGAGCCGCAGTCCTTGCAGGGCATCCTGGGCAAAAAGACGCCCTTGGTAAGTGGATTTTGCTGCCTGGGCGAACTCTGTGAGCGCCTGTCGCAGTCGTGCCTCTGCTTGCTGCCAGTTCGCTTGCTCCTGTTCGGCAAACAAGCCCGTGCCTTTGCCTACATAGACCTGGCGGATCAAGTGCGGCAGCTCGCGCTCGACCTGGAGCAGCACACCCAGCTCCGGCAGCCCCTTGAGCAGTTGCAGCGTCTTCTCGAACAGCTCGGCGTCGCGTTGATCGAGGTTGGCCGCGAACTGCTGGCGCAACTCACGCTCTGCTGGCGGTGCAATGGCAGCAACCACATGGCCCCGCCCAATCAGCGGTCGGTCTTTGGCCTTCACACCGGCGTCGTGCCAGGCGCGCTGCGCCCGCAGCCACAGCGCCAGCGAAGCGATCTGCGCGGCACGCGGATCGATGTCCACGCCGTATATGTTGTGTTCGATGATCAGGCGTGGCATATCGCGCACAAATGCCGCCTCGTCCTCGTAGGTCTGGCTCAGTGGCTTGAGCGCTGCCTGGGGCTGGGTCGAGACATCGAGCGAGCCCGGGCCGTGCTGTTGCTCCCAGGCCCAGGCTTCTCGATAGATCTCCACGAACAAATCGAAGGCATACAGGCCGAAGTGCATGGAGCCGCAGGCCGGGTCCAGCAGCTTGAGGGTGCGCGGGTCGCGCAGCTTGGTGGCGGCTGGGGGCGCCTCATCCGGTTTCACCAGCAGGTACTGGCAGCGCTCGCGTAGGCCCGTTGCCCCGCCGGTCGCGTTGAACCAGAGACGCCCTAGGGTGTTGTCCACCAAGAACTCGACCACGTAGCGTGGCGTGAAGAACTGGTTGCGTACTGCCAGCTCGCGGCTGTTGCGCGGCGCCTGCGAGGCATCGCGCATGGCCTTGCGCTCTTCTTTGGAGTTGAAGTACTGGTAGATCCAGCCGATGGTCTCGTCCTCGCTCCACAGCGGGGCGATGTCGGCATCGTTGATCAGATTCAGCACTTGCAGCAGTGCGGCTTCACGCGGGAACAGGCGGCCCTGCGGTGAGTAGCGGTCGAACAGGCCCGGCAGGTCTTGGGCGAGCTCATCGAACACGCTGAACAAGTACACGCGGTAGGCATCTCCGGTTTCGCCCAGGCCTGTGCCAGCCAGCCGCGCATAGAGCTGGAAGCCCTTGGCCTGGAAGCCGTTGCCCACCGACTCGACAAGTAAGCCACGAGCCTCCGCCATGCGCAGAGCTGCCAAGCGGTTGAGCACGGTGAAGGCCTGCTCGCGCACGATGCGATCCAGACCCTGCATGGCGCTCATGTCGCCACTAGCGGTGTAGTGGGCTAGGGTGTCGCGCAGGATGCGGGCAGTTTCGCGCTGGGCGTCGTTGATGTGCCTCAGGCTGGCCAGATCAGCCACGGTGCCCGAGTTCGGGTCCATGCCGTAGTCGTTCTGCAGCTGGCGGGTGAATTCCTCCTCCAGCACGCGGCGCGCATCGTTGACGAAGCGCTGTAGGCGATTTCTTGTTGTTTGGTCGAAGGCCATGCTTATTTCTTCTCCGCGCTCGCGAGCCACCACCAAGGGGCAAACTCATTCTTTTCATTGGTGTGCTCGATGACCGAGCCGCACACAGTGCACTGATAGGTGGACTCCTCCCAGCCGCCGAACATCGAACCTCGGAACGGTCTCGTATCAACATGGCGCAGATCCGAATGGGGTGAGTCATGCCGACCCTTCTTCAACTGCTCCTGGCAGGCCTGGCAAGGAGTCGAGGCTGTCATTTATCGCCCCCATTGCCCAACGAGAACGTCACTTCGATTTCTGCGTAGAGGCCGATCTGTGCCTTAATTTCGTGGAGCTGCTGGATAAGAGAGTCGATGTCTGCTGCCGAAGTCATCTTGGTCGGCACCGCGATCGACTTGGAGAGCTTGGCTGGGCCTTTCTCGCCGGTCTTGGCGCGCTCTTCCTCCATACGCTGGCGCAGGCGTTCCTGGCCCTGGCGTTGAATCGACCGTTTCAGATCTTCGAGGGTGCTGTTGATGTCGTAGTCGCGCGCGAGGAGCTTCTTGAGTCCCACCAGATCCTGCGTCGCTGCCAAAGCGAGGCCATCCAGCCGGTTGACGGCGTTGCCGCGCTCCTCCTGAGTGAGTTCTTCCCACTCGGGGATACGCTGCAGTTCCTCGACGCCTTCTTTCAGACGCAGCTTCTGCTGATCGGACAGGGTGATGACCGCGTCGCGCACCCGGCCCTTCAGATGGGTGAGTTGCGAGTTGAAGTCAGCGGTGTGCTTGTAGAAGTCCTCCTTGCCCAAGCGCTCCGACAGGGTCGCCAGGTCCTCGGCTACCTCGCGGCGCAGCTCACCTGGCACGCCGGTGTCAGGCAATGCTTCAATGTCGCGGCGATGGGCTTGCAAGTCGCGCAGAGTGGCGTCGAGCCCGTTGTCGAGCACGCGCTTCACTTCCTGCGCCCACTTGAGGTTGTCGTAAATGGCAGAAGTCTCGGCGCCCAAGCGCTGCGGCGCATCGGAGGCATCGGTGAACAGGACGTCGGCAATATCCTGGTTCAAGGTGCGGATGCGCTCGCTACCCGCCAGACCGAGCCCACTGAGCTTTTCGGCCAAGGAACCATAATCGTGCTGGAAGCGTGGGAAGTGCTTTGCTGCTGCCTTACTGATCTCCTGCTCCAGCGGGATGACCATGTCACCGACCAGTTCAGAGAGTCGCTCCGCCGCCCGACCGAGGGTTTCGATAGACGGGCGCTCGTCGCGCAGTGCGACGCCGATTTGCTTGAAGGAGTTGTTGGTCTTCAGGGCATCGATTGCCTGCTGCCCAGCGGCCGTGACTTCGCGTCCCGAGACCTTGAGCTTGATCTCACCGGCCATGAGCATTGCGGCGACGATGTAGCGCGTGGTATCAGGTGACCAGCCGAACGGGTCGCTGCTGAAGTCGTCGAGCAGGCGCTTGCCATCGACTGTTCCACGCTTGTCGATGTAGTCGCGGATGCTGATCATCGCCTTGTGGTCGGTCTTGAACGAGGCGCGACCGGCCACGGTTTGCACCAGGCCGAGCGGGTCCAGGGCACTGCTGATGGCAGCGGAGTTGGCGACCTTCAGGAATTTCTCGGCGGTGTCGGTTCCGGCACGTACTGGGGCTTCGACGTAACGGTCGAACACCTGGTCGGCCACGTCCGAAAGCAGCTTCTTGGCGGCTTCCAGCAGGTCGGCATCCAGCGCCGACACGGCAGTGGTCTGCCCCCGGAAGACAAACGAACCGGCTTGCAGGGTTTGCTTGATCTTGCTTTGCAGTTGGGTCGCGAGCTTGGCAGCGCGGTCGAGCTGGCCGGTGCAGTAGTCCTTGACCTCTTGGTCGGGCTCGTTGCGGTGCAGCTCCGCGATGCGCTGGCAGCGATAGATTTCATTCGCCAGGTCGTCGAGGTCAGCGTTGGACCGGGCCAAGAGGCCGATGACATTGCGACCGGCGCGACTGCGGGAGTCGTCCAGCATCCGGTTTTTGGCAGCTTCGTAGTCGCTGGCGGGCACCAGCTCAACGACTGTTTGGATAGCGTTGTTGTCGCCAGCCAGGCTGGTGATGGCGCTACCGGCCTGGACCTTCAGGCCCGTTGCGACGGCCATCGTGCCGTGGAGGCTGACGCGGGGCAGCGGATCGAAGGACTCGCGCAGCGCATCGTTGAAGATGCGCTTCACGTCGACAGTGCGCAGTGCAATGGCGCCGCGCTCCTGTTCGATATCTCGCAGCTTCTCGCTGAGGAATACCAGGCTGCCATCCTTTTCGCCCAGCGGCACATGCACGTCGCCCAGCATTTCTTCAACGGCCTTCTTGACCGTGTCGAGCTGCGAAGGTGCTGTGACGGAGGGATGCATCAGGCTGGCGACGTTCTGCACTGACACCGGCAGGTTGCCCAGGATCTGCAGCACGGCGACGGACTTGGCGATGTCCTGATGGAGCTGCGAATCCGGGAAGCGAATCTGGACCTTGCCAACCGCTTGATGAATAGACGTGAAGGCGCGGCGGATATCCTTTTCCAGCTCGTCGTACAGGGTGACGGTGGTGGCGAGCCAGCCCACGGGCTGATCGGCCATGGCCTTGGAGCCGCCTTCACCCTTGAGGACATCCTGGATCACCTTGATCGCAGAGCGCAGGCCGATACCGCCAGTGGACTTGGCCAGTGCACCCAGCAGGTGCAGCAGGATGTCGAAGTGAGCCGGAAGGAATGGGTAGAGATTGGTGAAACTCTCTTTGCTGAAGTCTGCGTCGTAATACTTGGCGTCTTGCAGCTTGGTGTTGTGTCGCAGCGCCTGCCCGTGGGCTTCGAACAGCTTGCCCAGCTCAGTCTCGCCAGCCGGCGATTTGCCGAGCAGGCGCCGGTAGCAGATTTCCTTGATGTCGCTCGACTCAAGGTCAATCTGGATCGGGAAGCGATCCTTGAGCTTGTAGAGCTTGTCGGAGTTCAGGGCTGCGCGAGGGTCGTCCTCGGTCAGGGTCTGCTGCGCAGTGGAGATGATCCAGGCCTTGCCGTCGCCCAGCCGCTTGAGGTTCTTCGCCAGACCATCGAGGTTGAGGATCAGATTGTCGCGCGACGCAACGTACTGCCCCACTTCGTCGACGATGAAGATGATGTTCTGCTTGCCGCTCTTTTCCCGGACGATGTCGATCATCTCCTGCACGCGCTGGTCTTCGAACTGGAAGAAGCCCTCGGTGCTGGACGAGAAGGACTTGGCTTCGGGGAAGAGCGCCGGATACATCTCGTGAGCGATCTTCGGAATCAAGCCATCGATGGCCAGTGGGTTGTTCTGCACGCGGGCCCAGGTGGCACCTGGCAGCGCTTGGGCGATACGCTCATGCAGTTCGGGAGTGCGCCCGTCCTTCTCGACCATTCTCTCGAAGGCGGCAACTTTGAGGTTGCGCGAGTAGCCGGCCCACTGCAGCACCTTGAAGTAGAGGACGGTGGAGACGTCTTCCATCGTCGCGCCGGCGAGCATTTCACTGGCAAGGTCCAGCATGACCACGGCTGCAGGGAAGCGCTTCGCAACAGTGCTGAGGAGAGCCTTGGTCTGCGGCTTGTGAAGGCGATCCTGCAGGTAGTTGATGAACGGAGTGCCATCGATGGTGCGCTGGTCGTCGAAGGCCAGGCCGAGGTACTTGGTGAACGAGCTCTTACCTGACCCGTAGAAGCCCGAAACCCAGACGCCTACCTCATTTTCGCCGCCGGACTCCATTGCGAGCTGCATGCGATCAAGGAGCTTGCGGAACTGCTCCTCAATGCTCTCGGTGACCACGTATTCGGAGATCTCTGCCTTGAGGCGGCTCTCTTGCGAGGCGCCGTAAGTGATTACCTTCTCGATGGTCCGGTAGATGTCCTTGCTTGGATCGAAAAGTGAGCGAATGGTCATAGTCATGTCCCAGGGTTCTTTTGTCTGTTCAGCCGCCGACGTGGACGGAGCGGTAGTTGCCGTCTTCCGGGTAGAAGCCGAGAAACTTCAAGCGTGTCTTGCCGGTTCGCACGCCGGGGTACAGAAAAATCGTCGGCACGTGAAACTTGCCCTGGAGCTGGGTTTCGATGGCACCGATCCGCATAAACGGATGCAGCGCCTCAAGGTCCGTGACCAAGAGCAGCGCGTTCTGCTGGCCTTCGAGCGGCTGTAGGGCATCTTCTAGCAGCTTCAGTAGTCCGTTATCCGCCGTCAGGATGTCCGCTAGCGCCTTGTTGGTACGCGGCCAATCCAATGGCGCTGACTTGTCTTCCATCACGCAGAGCGACCAGAACGGGTCGTCCTTGAGCAGGGCCCAGATCTGTTCAGCGATGGAGAATGTGTGCACGTCCCAGCCTTCCTGATGCAGCTTGGCCACCCAAGCGGGCGTTTGCCGCTTCACCTCGAGGATCTGCTCTGGTGGGAAGACGAGGTAGTAGATCGGCTCGAAGCTCGCATGACCGAGCTCACGCCCGTGCCGGATGCGCTCGCGCAACTCGTCGAAATCAGCTTTGAGTGAGGACATCGCAGAGCGCCTCCATGTCTTGTTGTTTCCAGCTGATGCGGATCACGTCGCCAGCAGCCTGGACGATGAGCAACCCCTTCAGCGAGAGTCGTTTGATTTCCTCCAGCACGTCTTCGCGCGCCAGGCCAAATAACTGCCAGTCTTCGTGCGTCAGCAGAGCGTTGTCACCGACGCCGGAAAAGTGCAGTTCGTAGGCCAAGTAAGCGGCCACGGATGGTGAAATACGGAACGGCAGGATGCGACGGCTGGAACGCAAACCGCGCTCAAGCATTCCGTAGTCGGCGCAGCATCCGGTCAAATAGGCGGAGACACGCCGCACAGTAGTTTCCGACCAGCGCTTGATGGTCTTGCCGTCATCGATGCCGCGCTCAACAAAGGTGCGAGCGTCGTCATTGGTGACATGCGTGTAACCACCGGCATACCGCGTCCAGTACACGTGCCGCACGAAGTCGCCGAGAATCGGGTTCGCTCGGCTCGTAAACACGAGCATGAGCTGCGTCAGGTCAGCGGTTGGAACCGTTGCGGACAGTCGCTTGAGGTGTGCGGCTGGTGCGCCACCGGCCACCAAGTAGCGCGGAGCAAAGCATTCGACGACGATGTTGCGAAGCCGGCGTGCGGTGACGGTGGGGAATCGCCCCGATTCCAGCGCGGCCTGATGTAACTGGTTCGCCGACATGCCGGGCGACCACAGGTCGAGCAGCGTCTTGGTCTCATTGACGAGTCCAAGGCCTGCTTGTAACTGTGTCGTATAGGGCTTGTTGTCGGCCACGATCAACCCACCAGATACGGATACGTTTTGGCGTTCTGCTTGAACGCCGACAGGTAGGCTGCCGCAATGGCCTTCAGGGTGTCAGTGGAATCGATATCCTTGATGCTGCCGACTGCTGTAGGTCCCACACCAGGCGTGCCGCTCGTCGCGGCCAAGCGCTTCAACGCATCCATTGCAGCCTCTTTGCTTTGTGCAACCTGGCTGGCGAGTTCCTCGCCCCCACCGCCTTGCACCATCGCGTGCAGGTCTTGTTCGATCTCTTCCGGCAAACGGAATAGGTGGTAGCTGCCGACGCTCAAATGCTCATCGTGCAATCGTCTAGCTGCCTCCAGCACACCGTGGTACTGAGCGAGCCGGGAAGTTTTGGAGAAGACAGGCTCCAGGAAGAGCCTGCTTGACGCTTCATAAAACGCCGTTGGCCACCAAGCGCATTGAGCACGCTCACCAAGGAAGCCGACGATCAACCTCATTTGCAGCAATGTCGATAGGTAGGATTCCTTCATCTCATCTCTCTTTGTTCGTTGGTTCTGCCCGGCGCGATCGACGCAAGCAGAGGTATCCGTTGTTCAGTCAAATTCCGCCCCTGCGCCAGCGGTATCGGGTGCCGAATACCCTGGAGCCAACACGGCATTGCGCACCCCATAGATGGCGAGATGATCCTTCAACCAGAGCCGGTACTCATGGCCGCGCAGGCTGTGGTCGGGGGAGCAGTCCACACTCCACTTGCGCAGGATGTATCCGGCCGTGGCGGCACGCAGCTTCATCCGCAGCACGCCGTCGCGCATGCTGTAGTCCATTTCCGTGATCTCCGGCCGGGGTTGATCCGGATGCGGAACCAACTCCAGCTCGACGATTCGGGTCCACTGAATGTCTTGATCGCTAAGCTCGTGGGGCGCCACTGGCTGACCCTTGAGCACGACGGGGCGTCTGATCCGGGTGATGACGAAATCTCGGAACTCCTGGGACTTCCGGTCGAAGGCGCGAACGTGCCAGCGAAGGCCGTTATCGATCAGCGCGAAAGGGACGATCTCCCGCTCAGTGCGGCCACTGGAGATGGAGTGATACTCAATGCCGAGCGGACAGCCCTGGTGGATCGCCCGGGTCACGTTCGCCAGCACATCCAGATCCGGATGCGTGAGACGTGACGGGCTCTCGCTGGCCACCCACGCCTTAAGCCGCATTGGCTCGCCATCGCCAAAGCCCTGGGTCAGCCACGACAGCACCCGCTCCGGGGGGAAGTCGAAGACCGACTGAAAGCTCGGCCCAAGGACGTAGGACTTGCCCTTGGAGTCGTAGTCGATGTTGCCGGGGGCCAATTCCTTGTAAAGCGCAAGATCCCTCGATGCCGCGGCGGACTGGATGCCGAAGCGCGTCACCAAGTCCTGGCGGCGTATCTCCCCGATGAAGCGCACGCGCAACTCCACGAACGCGAGCCGGTCGCGTTGTGGCTGGGTTAGATCTGCAAGCTGTTCGTTCGACATCCTGGCTAGCTCGTTCGGGTTAGCGAATGCTTGTGTGGGTTATTGCGGAAAGTATATTGTCTGCTCTAGAATCTGTCTATCAGTTGTTTTTGATGCGTGTATGCGTCGTGTTGTGATAACCATAAGGCGGGCGAGACGCGCACTTGGAGCACAGGAGTGAAAGCAGACAAAGCCATCGCGACGTACCGGCGCATGCGGGCGCAGCCGCTGTGGCGCCTGCTTGCCTCGAACACTGGACCTACCGTCATTGGCCTGCTTCAGGCCCATCTTTACGAGAGTGAGCGAAGTCTTCCTGCCTCCATTTTTCACGAACGAATCGCAAGAGATCTGGAAGAGCTACGCGCCCAAGGCGAAGACTTCCCCCAAACGGCACAAGCGTACGTCGCCAGCTGGCTTGCCGATGGGTACCTGGAGCGACGCTTCCCGGCTGGGGCTTCAGAGGAGGAATATGAACTCTCCACGGCCGCCGTCGAAGCCATTCGATTTGTCTCTGGCCTGGAGCAGCCGCACTCAGCCGCAACCGAAAGCCGCCTGACGCTTGTTATCGAGGCACTAGCCCGGCTTGCCGAGGACACCGACACCGACAAATTCCGTCGCATAGACCGGCTCATGGCCGAGCAAGCCCGCATCGATAAGGAGATAGACGCCATCCAGAAGGGGCAGATGCGCGTGCTGCCCCACGCAACGGCGCTGGAGCGCACGCGGGAGATCATCACGTTGGCTGATGATCTTGCAGGTGATTTCCGACGCGTCCGCGATCAGTTCGACCAGCTCAATCGAGATCTCCGTGAACGCATCATGGACAACGATGGCAATCGGGGGGATGTGCTGGATTCACTGTTCGCCGGAATCGACCTGATTTCAGAGAGCGACGCCGGAAGGACTTTCTCCGCTTTCTGGCGATTGCTTACGGACCCAGAACAGGCCGCTACGCTTGATCAGGCCCTTGATAGCGTCATGTCGCGGGAGTTCGTGGGGCAGCTCGAAGCCAAGGAGCGACGATTCCTTCTTCGGCTGACGCGGACCCTTCTCGAGCAGGGCGGCATGGTTCACGAGGTGCTCCAGACCTTCGCGCGCAGCCTGAAGCACTTCGTCCAGAGTCGTGAATACCTCGAGCAACGCCGACTCAATCACCTTCTGAAAGACGCTCAGCGAGCAGCACTCGCCCTGAAGGACGAAGTCAGGGCCACAGAAACCCTCCAGTACACGCTTGAGCTCACGAGCAGCCGTTTGCGCTCCTTGTCTCAATGGGTGCTGTACGACCCCTCCCTACAAGCTTTGCCCGGCCAAATGGCGGAAGGGGATGCCCCGCCAATCGACCTGGAGTCCGTCAGCGAACTGGTCGCCCAGTCCGAGATCGACTTCCGAACATTGAAGGCCAACGTGCTGGCGGTCCTGGAGCAACGGTCCCAGGCATCCATCGCTGACGTGCTGGAGCAGTTCCCCGCTGCACAGGGTTTGGGCAGCGTCGTCGGCCTGCTTGCATTGGGCAGTCGGCATGGTTTCAAAGCCGACCATAGCGAAACCGTAGGCTGGGTTGGAGGCGACGACGAGCGTCGTAGCGCCCGAATTCCAAAGATCTTCTTTTTGAGGGAGCGGGCCAATGAACTGGTCTGAGAACGACGAAGCGGCAATGCCAGCCGAAGCACAAGCGCCAGATGCTTCGCAGGCATCTGCTAACACCCTTTTCATGGGTGACAGCGGCGAGTTGGCGCTGGATACCCGGCGCGCCCTGGTGCAGCTACTTGCGGGACCTTCGCTCGACGGACGTCGACATCCAAAGCTCTGGCCGATATTGGTGCGAGACGAAGCGGTGATACGTCGGCGCCTTGCCGAACTGTTTCTCGAACTGGTCATCGACCGGGACGTACAAGTTGCCTTCACCCGTCAGGCTGATACCGGCGACCTTGAAGTGCCACTCCTGCTGCGTCGCGCGCAGCTGACCTTCATTGACTCCATTCTGCTGCTTCACCTTCGCCAGCGATTGACCCAAGCGGACTCGCAGGGCGATCGTGCCGTGGTGTCGACTGACGAGATCATGGAGTTTCTTACCCTCTATGAGCGTGCCTCCAACACCGACCGCGCAGGGTTCGTGAAACGTGTTCATGCATCCATCGAGAAGATCAAGAAGCACAGCATCCTCCAGAAAATTCGCTCGAGTGAAGATCGTTTCGAGATTTCGCCAACGCTGAAGCTCCTCTTCTCTGCAGAAGAAATACAAGCCCTGACCCACTTGTATCAGCGCATGGCCGCCGGTGAGACGCCAGCGCAACTGGCTCAGACCGAGTCCGATGAGGAGGCCGACCAATGATCTCGGAACCCCAAACCGCGTCCTTGTTCGCCCGGGAGCAATTCCGGATGACTCGCCTGCAGGTTTACAACTGGGGCACTTTTTCTGACCTGCATGACATACCGATCAGCGAACGAGGCTTTCTGTTTGTCGGTCGATCAGGGGCTGGGAAATCGACGCTTCTCGACGCTTTTTCGGCGTTGCTGGTGCCACCTCGCTGGATTGACTTCAACGCTGCCGCGCGGGAGGCTGACCGCAGTGGCCGTGACCGAAACCTCGTCACCTACGTACGTGGGGCATGGGCCGAACAGAAGGATGGAGAGTCGGGTGAGATCGCCACCCGCTACTTGCGCTCGGGGACAACGTGGTCTGCCCTGGCACTGACCTACCAGAACGCATTGGGCCAGTCTGTGGTGCTGGTTCAGGTGTTCTGGCTTCGCGGCAATGCGAATGGAAGCACCGACGTCAAACGCCACTACCTTGTCCTGGAGCGGGCCTTTGACCTGCGCGAGCTGGAGGACTTCGGTCAATCCAACTTCGACATCCGAAAGCTCAAGCAGTCTTTCCCCGAGGCGTTCGCTCGCGACGAGTTTCGTCCCTATTGCGAACGATTCTGCCGCCTGCTCGGTATCGAGAGCGAAATGGCGTTGCGTTTGCTGCACAAAACCCAGTCGGCCAAGAATCTCGGCGACCTCAATACCTTCCTGCGCGACTTCATGCTCGACAAGCCCGAGACCTTCGAGGTGGCGGATCGCTTGGTCAGCGAATTTGGTGAACTCAATGCTGCCCACCAGGCGGTAGTGACAGCTCGCGAGCAGGTTCAAACGCTCGCGCCAGCGCGGGAGCAGTATCAGCGCAGAGATTCGTTGATGCTGCAACGCAATGGGCTGGATGAGCTTCGGCTGGGCGTTGATGGCTACCGCGAAACCCGCCGCATTGAACTCCTCAAGCAGCATGTCGAGTCCCTGGAGGTGCAAGCCAGCGGCTCGGAAGGTGAAGTAAGTCGACGTCAGAGCATCCTGGATAACCACACCACAACCTTGCGCAATCTGGAGCGACAGCACCGTGAAGCAGGCGGTGATCAGATCGAGCAATGGGAAGCAGAGAAATCTGGTCTGGAGGGCCAGCGCACGGATCGCCTGCGCAAACGCGGCCAGGCTGAAGATGCGTGCAAGAAGCTTGGCTGGAGCCTCCCGGATTCGCCTCAGGCCTTCGCTGAACTGTTGGGCAACGCGCGGCAGGAAGTCGAAAACTGGGAGCAGCGCAGCAACGAGAACCGCGAAGAACAGTTCCGCTTGGCAGGTCAAAAGAAAGACGCTGAGACGGCATTTTCGCAAGCGGTGAAGGAGGTGCAGGCACTCCAGCGCCAGCCATCGAGCATTCCTGCCGATATGCTCGAAATGCGCCGAGACATCGCCGCAGCTATTGGGATATCAGAATCGGCTCTGCCCTTCGTCGGCGAACTCATTGAGGTGAAGTCTGACGAGGCCGAGTGGCAAGGTGCCATCGAGCGCGTACTGCACGGATTTGCGCTCTCACTCTTGGTGGACGAACGCCAGTATTCGGCGCTGGCCAATTACATCAACAACACCCATCTTGGGCAGCGTCTGGTGTACTACCGAACTGGCCGCTCGGAGACCTGGCAGGCGAAGCCCATCGGCGCTAACTCGCTCGTCCTGAAGCTGAACGTCAAGGAGGGTACGTATGCCGATTGGCTGCAGGCCGAGCTACGGCAACGATTCGATTACGCGTGCGTCGACTCCATTCAGTCGTTCAGGAGCGCTGATCGAGCCATCACCCGTGAGGGCCAGGTCAAGCACAGCAAAACCCGGCACGAGAAGGACGACCGGAGAAGTGTCGGCGACCGACGAAACTGGGTGCTCGGGTTCGATAACCGCGAGAAGCTTGGGCTCTTTCAAGCACAGGCCCAGGAGCTGGCTGCGACGATTACGCGCCTCAGGGGAGAAATCGAAACCCTCGCCGACCAAGACAAGAATCGTGCGACCCGAGCGATGCAGTGCCAAACCTTGGTGAATCTCCAGTGGCAGGAAATTGATGTAGTACCGTTGCTTGACCGCATTTCCACCATCGAACAACAGATTCGCGAAGCGCGGGAGGGCAATACAGCCCTACTGCAAATCAGTGAGCGGATCGACAAGCAAAAGAACTTGGTTGATCAAGCAGACAAGGACCTCCGAGAAGCCAAGGTCGCGCATGACTCAGTTCTCAAGCAGATCAACGACAGCACGCAGAAGCTTGAATCGCTCCTTCAAGATGCTTCCAGAGTTCCATTGACTCCCCACCAGATCAAGGGGCTCGACGAACGATTCACCAAGCAGTCAGACGCGATCAGGCTCGAAAGCCTCGACAAGGTAGCAACCGCTGTTGAGAGAGGGCTCAACACAGAAATCGGTGAGATCAAAGATGAGATCGGCGATTGCGAGAAGGAAATTGAAGCACGCTTTGCCGATTTCAAACGGCAGTGGCCAATGGATGCTGTGGACATGGACACGAGCCTCGCCAGCGCAGCGGACTTTTTCGCCAAGTTGGTTCGACTGGAAACGGATGGCCTGCCCGCCTATGAGCAGCGATTCTTCGAACTGCTGCAGAACCAAAGCCACCAGAATCTGGCGGCACTGTCCACCTACCTGAACGATGCGCGCAAAGCCATCCTAGAGCGGATGGATCTGGTCAACGACAGTCTTGGCCAGGTGCCGTTCAACCAAAGCGCCAATCAACGTACCTATCTCCACATCGACGCCAGTGACCGGCAGCTTGTCGACGTCAAGGAGTTCAAGCAGGAGATCCAGCAGGCACTTAGCCATGCGTGGACGGAGGATCGCGAGTTTGCCGAGGCGCGGTTCCTGGCCCTGCGGCGACTTGTTGATCGACTCGCCAGTCAGGACCCCGAGCAGAAACGCTGGCGCGAGACTGTGCTCGACGTTCGACAGCATGTTGAGTTTATCGGACGGGAGATTGATGAAAGCGGCGTGGAGGTCGAAATTTACCGCAGCGGTGCTGGCAAATCAGGCGGTCAACGGCAGAAGCTGGCCACCACGTGCTTGGCCGCAGCCCTGCGGTATCAGCTGGGAGGGAACGACCACGGCGTGCCGATGTATGCGCCCGTCGTGCTTGATGAAGCCTTCGACAAGGCCGACAACGAGTTCACCGCTTTGGCGATGAACATCTTTACCAATTTCGGATTTCAAATGGTGGTCGCTACGCCGCTGAAGTCCGTCATGACCCTCGAACCATTCATCGGTGGCGCCTGCTTCGTAGATATCAGCGACCGGCGGGTGTCAGGCGTCCTGTTGATCGAGTACGACGGTGACCGCCAGCGGTTGAAGCTGCCGGAGCACGCTCGAGAGGAGGCTAGCGTTGAAGCTTCCTGAAGATGTTTGGCAGTTTCTTGCCCGTCGCTTTCAGAGCAAACACCGCGAGTGGTTGATCGGTGATGCTGGCGAGAGCCAATGGCCGCTGGAAGTTCCGCTCGGCATACCGACGGAACAGGCTGCGCTAAGGCAAGTCGACGGCGTTCGCGCTTGGGTGAGTGCATGGCAAGGCTGGCAAGGAGTCGGCACCCTGTCCTGGTGTGAGCGCCGGTGGAAAGCGCTTGGCGTCCAGCGACTGCCTGAGAAACTGGCGTTACGAGGCCCTGAAGATGTTGCCCTGTGGATTGGGGAATCCGCACGGTGGGTGCGTGCCCAGTCTCGCTATCAGACGCTCACTGCTCGCTGGCCGGTACTGGCGCAGCAGTTGCCGAGATATTTTGATGTCCTCGCTGACTACGGCGATGCCGATTTTAGTCGGCTGGCAGAGATGCTGGATTGGATCAGTCTCAATCCGAAATCGAATCTCTACCCACGACAAATTCCGGTTGCCGGGGCCGACAGCAAGTGGCTGGATTATAGAAAGGGCCTCATCTCTGACTTGGTTGCGACGCTCCAGGGTGACCCGACAGGAGAGCGCGACTTTTTTAGACGCTGCGGTTTGAGGGCACAGCCGCAGTTAATGCGCATGCGCGTTCTAGACCCAGAGCTGAGAGCCCGTTTGGGCGGTCTTGGCGATATCTCTGCTCCTTGTGAGGAGGTGGCAAGCATTGGCATACGACCAAAGAATGTCTTCGTTGTTGAGAACCTTCAAACCGGACTTGCCTTTGATGACCTGCCAGGGGCGGTTGTGATCATGCGATTGGGTTACGCGGTTGACGTTTTGGGACAGCTTCCATGGCTACAACAGGCGCAATGTATCTACTGGGGTGACATTGATACGCATGGCTTTTCCATTCTTAATCGAGCCAGAACATACATCCCTAGCCTGAAGACTGTGCTTATGGATGAGTCAACGCTGATGAGTCATCGTGATTTATGGGTCGAAGAGAAAGACCAGCACTCTTCCACAGAACTCCCACTACTCAAAAGTACCGAACAAAAGCTCTATCAGTCGATCAAGGGAAATGCCTGGGGTCAACAAGTCCGCCTCGAACAGGAGCGGATACGCTGGGATGTGGCGTGGAATGCCATACAGGCCAGTATTCGATGACCCAGGATCGGGAGGTCAGTCGTGAATGGAAATCGATGGGACCAGCCGGGCGTGCCCCACAAGGGATGGCACTGCGTGGATGTCGTCGATCTGCGGGCCGACGGCGAGCCGGCAGACGAAACCGATTACGCGACCTGCCAGATGTGCGGCAACGAGAAGATCCGCTACGTCCACATCATGGAGCACCCGGATCTGGACGAGACTTTCGAAGTCGGGTGCGTCTGCGCCGAGAAGATGAGCGGCGACTACGAGGGGCCGAAGCGGCGTGAGGCCAAGCTGCGCAACCGCGCCGTCCGACGCACTCGATGGCTACAGCGCAAGTGGCGGGTCTCCGCCAAGGGCAACAGCTTTCTGAATGTCGACGGCCATAACCTCGGCGTGCATCCGACGAAGACAAAGCGATGGGGATATCGGATCGACAGCCGTTTCAGTGCAAAGACCTATGCCTCCAAGGACGAGGCGAAGCTGGCGCTGTTCGATGACTTCTGGGCGGCGACCCAGGATGACGAGCGGTTGTGGGCTAGCGACTGAGCAAGGAAATAGTTTGATGGTCGAAGCGGGTAAGGAGGGATTGCTTGCCCTGCTACGTGACAGTAGATAGAGCGTTGGCTAGCAGATCAAGCAACACTTCTGAAATACGGTTGACCACCGGTTCCGTTTGATTGCGGCGCGAGCCGAGCAAGGGACACAGCATCAAGGCCATTCGCTTCACTTGGGAATGGCACGATGGGACAGACCAACCGCCGCGCATCCGCCTGGCCTTCGCTGGCCGTGCTGCTGGCCGTGTCGCTCTCGGCCCTGCAACCCGCCATTGCCGAGGACACTCCGGAGCGTGAGCAGATCGCCGCGCTCGCCCGCCAGCTCAATCTGATCGACCGCCTCGCCGAGCACGCCGCCAATACCGCTCCGCAGGAACGCGCCCGCTACCACTTCGACTACGCCCGGCTGCGCGCCGACCTGAAGCGCGTTCGCGCCGGCCTGCAGGACTACCTCGTGCCCCAGCGCGCCCAGCCGCGCGATCCCGTCCCGCTGGCCGGCGACTACGTCCGCCGCGACCGCGCCGACGACGAGGAGCCGTCGCCATGACGCCATCTGCCGATCAGGTCGCCGCCTTCCAGGCCAACGGCGGCTTTGCGCCTTCGGCCGTCTCTGCCGTGGTGCTCGCTTTCGTGTTCGCCGTGTTGCTGCTGTGGGGCGTGTGGGCCATGCGCACCGCCTACGTCGGCTGGGCCGAGCACCGCATCACTGAACGTCAGTTCCTCG
>NZ_JBYCKI010000154.1:0-4499 GCF_057473305.1 Thiomonas sp. TH-17 | reverse complement strand
TACGTCGCCACCGATCTCACCGCCCGGCTGCTCGGCGCGGGCCCGGCGCGGCGCGTGGTGCGCTGGGTGATGCTGCCCGCGCTGGTGCTGTCCTATGTCATTTCGGTGATTTTTCACGACGGCGCGTTTGCCGGGTGGGCAGCGCTGGGCGGGTTCAACCTGTTTGTATTCCGCATCGCCCTGGGCAGTTTCATCGCCTACGCCGTGGGGCAGATGCTCGACATTTTCGTGTTCTCCCGCCTGCGCGCCACGCTGGCCGGTAGCCGCCATTGGTGGCTGGCGCCCTCGGTGTCGAGCGTGTTCGGCAATCTGGTGGACAGCGTGCTGTTCTTCTCCATCGCCTTCTACGCCAGCAGCGACCCCTTCATGGCCGCGCACTGGGTGGAGATCGCACTGGTGGATTACGCGGTCAAGCTGGCAATGGCCGTGCTCGGCGTGCTGCCGCTGTACGGCCTCCTGCTGGCCGGGCTGCAGCGCTGGCTGGCGCGTAGTGCGGTGCAGACAGTGGCGGCTTGAGTCAATGTGATTGGGCGCTCCCAGTCATTCAATCAAGTATAATTCCACATATACGTATCTGACTGCAGGGAGATCGCCATGTCACAAATCACCCTCTATCTCGACGAGGCCACTCAAGCGCTGGTCGATCAGGCCGCCCTGGCCAATGGCGTATCGAAAAGCCGCTGGGTGGCCGACATCATCCGCAAATATGCCGCGCAGGAATGGCCGCAGGATTGCCTCTCGCTGGCCGGCCGCTTTGCTGATTTTCCGCTGCGTGAAGAGGGCAGCGCCGTGCAGCCCGCCGATGTGCCGCGCCTGGGCTTTTGATCGCGCGCCATGCTCTTGCTCGACAGCAACACCATCAGCTATTACTTTCGCGGCGACCCGCAGGTCGTGCCCCGTTTGCAGGCGCTTTCCCCGGCAGACATCGGCGTGCCGGCCATTGTGGAATACGAGCTGCGCTACGGCCTCATGCGCCTGCCCGCAGAAGCTGCGCATCCTCGTCTGGCGGCGTTGACAGCCTTGCTGCGTCCTCTGCAGATCTTGCCCTTCGACAGCGAATGCGCCGCGCAGGCCGCCCGCATCCGTGTGGAATTGGAGGCCGCTGGCACGCCCATCGGCCCGCACGACACCCTGATTGCCGCTACGGCCTTGCGTCATCAGGCCACGCTGATTACGCGCAACGGGCGCGAATTCTCCCGCGTGACCGGCCTGCAGTGGCTGAACTGGCACGACTGAACGCCCCCAGGGCCAGGCTACGCCCGGCCCGCCCCCCGAGGGGGTCGAGAAAACTTGGGGCGACCCGGCGTTTCCTTGAGAGCGCCCCCAGACCTGCCGCGTTCGCGTCAGGCCCCCCGAGGGGGATGAGAAAACTTGGGACGGCCCGGCGTTTTCTCATGAGCCGCCGAACGCCAGCCCGCAGGGCAGCGCGCGCGGTCGCCCTACCATCGCGCCAAACGCCGCCCACGCCATGACCGCCCATCTTTCCACGTCCCCCTCCGCAGCCCCGCAGCCCGACGCCGCCCGCGCCGCCGACTTCATCGCCCGCTGGAGCGGCGTTACCGCCTCCGAACTCTCCACCGCGCAGAGCTTCGTGCGCGAGTTGTGCGAGCTGCTTGGCGTGCCCGTGCCGCACCCCACGCCCGAGCTCGACTACATGTTCGAGCGGCCCATCACCTTTCGCCACGGCGACGGCAGCAGCAGCCCCGGCCGCATCGACTGCTACCGGCGCGGCGCCTTCGTGCTCGAAGCCAAAAAGCTGCGCGCCAGCGCCGACACCCGCCGTTTCGACGACGCCCTGCTGCGCGCCCGCGCCCAGGCCGAGGGCTACGCCCGCGCGCTCGAACCTGCTGAACTCGCCGCGGGCGGCCGTCCGCCCTTTCTGCTCGTGGTCGATGTCGGCCAGGTGATCGAGCTTTACGCCGAATTCACCCGCAGCGGCGCCACCTACACGCCCTTCCCCGATCCGCGCAGCCACCGCATCGCGCTGGCCGACCTCGCCCGCGCCGACGTGCGCGACACCCTGTGCCGCATCTGGCTCGATCCGCTCGGCCTCGACCCCGCCCGCGCCAGCGCCCGCGTCACCCGTGAAGTCGCCGCCCAACTGGCCGAACTCGCCCGCTCGCTCGAAGCCAGCGGCCACGCCCCGCAGCTTGTCGCCGCCTACCTCACCCGCTGCCTGTTCTCCATGTTTGCCGAAGACGTCGGCCTGCTGCCCGGCGCGGGCGAAGGCGCTCAGGGTGCACAGGGCGGGCAGGGCGGGCAGGGCGACCAAGGCGGCTTCGTCACCCTGCTCAAGCGCCACCGCGACGACCCCGCCACCCTGCAGCGCATGCTCGCCGCCCTCTGGGCCGACATGGACCGCGGCGGCTTCTCCGTCGCCCTGGCGCAGACCGTGCTGCGCTTCAACGGCAAGCTGTTCAAGGGCGCGACTGATGACGCCTACTCCCTGCCCCTCACCCGCGCGCAGGTCGATCTGCTGCTCGCCGCCGCCCGCGCCAACTGGCGCGAAGTCGAGCCCGCCATCTTCGGCGCCCTGCTCGAACGCGCGCTCGACCCCGCCGAGCGCCACGCCCTCGGCGCCCACTACACCCCGCGCGCCTACGTCGAGCGCCTCGTGCTGCCCACCGTGATGGAACCCCTGCGCCGCGAATGGGCCGACGCCCAGGCCGCCGCCTTGCTGCTCGCGCACGAAGCCGCCGAACTCGACGGCCGCCCGCGCGACGCCAAGATGGACGCCGCCCGCGCCGAACTCCGCCGCTTCCACCACCGCCTGTGCACCCTGCGCGTGCTCGACCCCGCCTGCGGCAGCGGCAACTTCCTCTACGTCACCCTCGAACACCTCAAGCGCCTCGAAGGCGAAGTGCTCAACCAGCTTGCCGCCCTTGGCGAAACCCAGAACAAACTCGCGTTAGAGGGCGAAACCGTCACCCCGCAGCAGCTCCGCGGCCTCGAAGTCAACGCCCGCGCCGCCGCGCTGGCCGAACTCGTGCTGTGGATCGGCTACCTGCAATGGCACATCCGCACCCGCGGCGACCGCGCCGTGGCCGAACCCGTCGTGCACGATTACGGCAACATCGCCTGCCGCGACGCCGTGCTCGCCTGGAGCGCCCAGCGCCCCCTGCTCGACGCCCAGGGCCAGCCCCGCACCCGCTGGGACGGCCGCACCTACACCCCCCACCCCGCCACCTTTGAACCCGTCCCCGACCCCGCCGCCCAAGTACCGCAATGGGCCTACGACCAGCCCCGCCCCGCCGACTGGCCGCAGGCCGATTACATCGTCGGCAACCCGCCCTTCATCGGCGCCGCCGCCATGCGCGCAGCCCTCGGCGACGGCTATGTGGACGCCCTGCGCGCCGTCTGGCCCGACATGCCCGAGAGCGCCGACTTCGTCATGTTCTGGTGGCACGCCGCCGCGCGCAAAGTCGCCGCGGGCGAAGCCCGGCGCTTCGGCTTCATCACCACCAACAGCCTGCGCCAGACCTTCAACCGCCGCGTGGTGCAAAGCGCCATCCAATATGGTTTGAAGCTCGTTTACGCCATCCCCGACCACCCCTGGGTGGACAGCGCCAGCGGCGCCGCCGTGCGCATCGCCATGACCGTGGCCGAACCCGGCGCAGGCGAAGGCCACCTGCAAACCGTCATCGCCGAAACCCCCGGCGAGTATGGCGAAATGACCGTGCAACTGCGCGAGCAGACCGGGCTGATTCATGCGGATTTGACGGTGGGGCCGAACCTCACCACGGCTCAAGTGCTTGAGGCCGACACCAATCTTTCCTCCCCGGGCGTGAAACTTCATGGCGCCGGCTTCATCGTCACCCCCGAGCAAGCTGCCGCGCTGCTCCCCACCCCGGCCCTCCCCAAAAGCGGAGAGGGGGCAAACACAGCCCGTCTTGCTCCTCCTCCACAACGTGAGGGAGGCGGGGAGGGGGAGATCGTGCGCCCCTACCGCAATGGCCGCGACCTTACCGACACCCCGCGCGGCGTGCTCGTCATCGACCTCTTCGGCCTCGACGCCGAGCAAGTGCGCAGCCGCTACCCGGCGATCTATCAATGGCTGCTCGAACGGGTGAAGCCCGAACGCGATGTCAAGGCGACAACCAAAGACGGTGCAGGTTATGCACGGCTGTGGTGGCTGTTTGGCAAACCCCGTCCTGAAATGCGCAAACAGCTCGTCGGCCTGCCGCGCTATATCGCCACCGTCGAAACCGCCAAGCACCGCACCTTCCAGTTCCTCGACGCCTCCATCCTGCCTGACAACATGCTGGTGGCCATCGCCAGCGACGATGCCTTCCACCTCGGCGTGCTGTCCAGCCGCGTGCACATCGTCTGGGCGCTGGCGCAGGGCGGAAGGCTTGGAGTTGGTAATGACCCGCGCTACAACAAAACCCGCTGCTTCGAAACCTTCCCCTTCCCCGACGCCGACACCGGCCTCACCCCCGCGCTGCGCCAACGCATCGCCGAACGCGCCGAAGCCATCGACACCCACCGCAAACAGGTGC
>NZ_JBYCKI010000153.1:0-15176 GCF_057473305.1 Thiomonas sp. TH-17 | reverse complement strand
GTGACCGCCACCGCAACCTCCAGCCCCGGATGCGCCGCAGCCGCGTGCAAGGTCTGGCGCATCAGCCCGAAGTCGGCACGGGTGCCGGAGAGATAGAGAATGCGGCGGGGCATGGGGGCGGGGGAGTGGAGGGCGAGGCAGCCACGGCAAGTGGCCAACGGGAAGATTTTTGCAGAGATTGCAGTGCAGCCACCAAGCGCGCGGCGGAAAGGGCGGAATCGTGCGAAATCCACCGTGCGATGAAAACGCGGCAGCGCCGGGCAAATGTGGCGCTAAAGACAGGTACCGCGCAGATAAGCACCACGCGCAATCCACCAAGTGGCGCGGGGTTGTGACCGCCGGTCAATGCGCACCGAAACCAAAGATCACGCGGGATATGATCGAACCCGTCGCGCAATGACCTACGCAAGATCCTTGCTCTCAACAAGCCTGCATGAACTTCGAGACATGTATCGCATGAAAGTAGACACCCCCCACTCCCAATGCGGCACCGGCGGCGCCGACAGCGTCAAGGCCAAGGCCGCCATCACCTGGGTGGGCGCCGCCGACGGCCGGGAAGCCGAAGTGCGCCTGTACGACCGCCTGTTCACCGACCCGCAACCCGAAGCGGGCGGCAAGAACTTCCTGGACGCCCTCAACCCCGACAGCCTGAAGGTCGTGACGGCGGTCGTGGAGCCGTCACTGGCCGCTGCGAAGCCGGACCAGAAATTCCAGTTTGAACGCCACGGCTACTTCGTGGCCGACCGGGCGGACCATGGCGTGGGCGGGAAGGCGGTGTTCAACCGGGTGACGGGGTTGAAGGATTCTTGGGGAAAATAATTTCCATCCAGCCTGATTAGGCCGGTCACTCATCTCCAGCCAAGACAACACGTGACCCGACCTGCCTCCATCGTCCAGATCATCGAAGTCATCGGCCCTGCCGCACAAGGCAAGTCGATGCCCTTGCTTTGCGGCGGTGCCGACGGGCATCGCTACTACGTCAAGGGCCAGCAGACCAATCGTGCCAGCCTGTGGCGGGAATGGATTTGTGGGCACCTCGCCGAAGCACTGGGTCTGCCGCTACCGCCCTTCGCGCTGGTTCAACTGGACCCGGCTCTCGTGAAGGAACTCCCGAAGCACCAGCAGGCCATCGGGTCTCTGCCGGCCTTCGGCTCGCGGGAGCAACCGCACACCGCCTGGCTGGAACTCGGCATGAGCCAACGGGTGCCAGCCGAACTGCAACGCGATGTGCTCGTGTTCGACTGGTGGATCCGCAACACCGATCGCCTGCGCGGCAACACGAACCTGCTGTGGGACGCCGAGCACGAACGGCTGGTGGTGATCGACCATAACCTGGCCTTGGACGACGACTTCAATGCAAACGAGTTCCAGGACCAGCATGTTTTTGCCCACCAGTGGTCGGCGCTGACCCAGGACCTGGTGTTGCAGGCGCAATACCTTCAGCGTCTCAGCCAGGTACTCCCGGCGGCTCGCAAGGCCTTGGAAAGTGCGCCGGAAGAGTGGCTGTGGGAAAATTCCGAGTTCGACATTCCAGCCCGTTTTGACCGCGCAGCGGCCCTTCAGGTGCTGGAACGATGTGCAACCCCTGACTTCTGGAGAACGGTATGAAATTCGTCGCGTGCCGATACGCCGTGGTTCAGTTCGCGCCCTACCGCGAAACGGGGGAGTTCGCCAACGCGGGCGTTGTGCTGATGTGTCCGGAGAGCGGCTACTTCGGCTTCAAGCTGCAAACCCGTCGCACCAAACGCATCACCGATTTCTTTGACAAACTGCCGCGCAGCTTTTACGTGCGCGCAGTCAAGGCGATGGAAGACGAGTTGCTGCGCGTGGCGGATGTGGTGGCGAAGGCACCGAGCACGGGTCGCGCGGCGTACTTGCGGCAAGTCTTCGATAGCCTCATTCACCCGCGCGAGGCTTTGGTTCGGTTCAGCACTCCACGAGCTGTGATGACAGCCGACCCGGTGGCAGAGCTGGCTCGGCTGTTTGAACACTGCGTGGAGCGTGCCTTTGCGACGCCGGAGTACGTGGAAAAGGCCATGGAAAAACGCATCAAGCACTTGCTCGATAGTCTGCAGTTGCCTGCCCCGTTCGCACCGCAGCGTGTGGGCGACGATGCCTTCTATGCGAACTTCCCGCTTGTGCAGCAGCAGGGCGACACATTGACCAAGATCATCAAGCCGTTCCGCCTGAACCAGGACGAGCTGGTGGACATCTACGAGCATGGCGATGCCTGGCTGAAGAAGATCGAACGGCTGAGAAACCGGAAGCTGCTGCCAGACGACGTTCTGTTCGCTGTCAAGGCGCCGCCGCTGGCTGATGCGAAGCGCCATACCGCTTTCGAAGAAATCTGCAGCGACCTGATCAAGCTGGACGTGCAAACGGTGGACGAAGACGCGGACCGCGAGATCACCGACTTCGCGCTAGGCTGAACAGCCTCGCCTGATCAGCCCGATTGGACCTGTGCGCCGAATCGCCCGCCTCCACTCGCCCCAATCACCAAGCGCTGCGTCGCCCGCGTCGCTCCCACATAGAACAGCCGCGCCTCCTCGCGTTCGTCTTCGCCCTCGGCGGGTATGCGCCCGGCACCCACCAGCGCCACCTCCGGAAATTCCAGCCCTTTGCTGACGTGCAGGGTCATCACCTTGATGCTGTCGTGCGCGGGGTCGAACACGCTGGACGAGTTCCGGCGCAGTTGGTGCGGCAGCTTGCGTTTGCGCAGGAAGTCTGCGCACAGGTCCATCTCGCTGTGGTGACGGCAGAGGATAGCCATGTCGGCCCAGGCGTGGCCTTCGCTCTGGTCACGCCCAAGTGCTTGACGGCTTATGTGGGCGAGGCAAGAAAATGTTTCTCATACTTGACAATATCGTGAAATTGAACAGAATGAGAAACATATGCCAGCCAAGCCACCCCTTTCGAGCACCCAAAGCGCTGCCCAGCTGCAGGCCTTGGGCGTGCAGCTTCGCGCGCGGCGCAAGGCGTTGCGGGTGAGCAGCACAGCGGCAGCGGAGGCCACTGGGATGTCGCGGGTGACGCTGCATCGCATCGAGAAGGGGGAGCCTTCTGTAGCGGCCGGCGCCTGGGCCAACGCCATGGCGGCGCTGGGCATGTCGCTGGTGGCGTTCAACGCCGAAGACGCTCACGCTACACGCCCCGAAGGCGTCAACGGGCCGGATCTTCCCAACTGGATACCCGTGCGGGTGCGTCTGGCGGACTATCCGCAACTCAAGGCATTGGCTTGGCAGGTGCACGGCACCGACGCACTTACGCCCATTGAGGCCCTGGGCATTTATGAGCGCAACGCGCGCCATCTGGATACGGCGGCCATGTCGCCCGCCGAGCAGGCGCTGTTGCAGGCCTTGCGCACGGGCCTGGGCCAGGGCTTGGGGGATGCGGCGGCAGTGAGTGCGTCCGATGTTTGAGCGCCCGCACCACCAGCGCATTGCGCATGTGCTGGCCGCGCTGGACGGCGATGCGTTGCGCCAGCATGGCTGCCTGTTTGGCGGGGGCACTTGCATCGCCTTGCGCTACGGCGAGTACCGCGAGTCGGTGGACATGGACTTTCTGGTGTCGGACGCTTTGGGTTACCGGGAGCTGCGCCAGTTGCTCACCGGGCCAACCGGGCTCAACGCGGTGGTGCGGCCCGGGGCGCAGCCATTGACCCTGCTGCGCGATGTGCGCGCTGATCAGTACGGCTTGCGCACGTGGTACAGATGGACGGTCAGGCGATCAAGTTTGAAATCGTCCGCGAGGCTCGTATCACCTTGGAAGCGCCCGGCCCGGAAGATGGGGTGTGCGGCATCGGCACGCTGACGCGGCTCGACCTGGCAACCTCCAAACTGCTGGCCAACTCAGACCGCCAGGCAGACGATGGCGTGTTCAGCCGCGATGTGATCGACCTTGCGATGATGGACCTGCGTCTACCTTTGTTGCGCGCGGCGCTGACCAAGGCCACACAAGCCTATGGACCTACCGTGGCGCGCGACCTGACCAAGGCGATTGACCGCCTGCAAGAGCGCCAGGGGTGGCTAGAGCGGTGCATGCAGATCATGGCCATGACGATGCCACGGGCGGTGCTCTGGCAAAAAGTTCGTGCCCTGCGAAGGGTGCTGGAGACCGGCTGAGGCGTGACCGGGTCAGGCCTTGCCTTTTGCCTTTTGCCTTTTGCCTATAGCCGCGCAGCGAACTTTCCTTTGCCGCTCGCCCCAATCACCAGCCGCTGCGTCGCCCGCGTAGCCCCCACATAGAACAACCGCGCTTCCTCGCGTTCGTCTTCGCCCTTGGCGGGCATGTGGCCCACGCCCACCATGGCAACCACCGGGAACTCCAGGCCTTTGCTCACGTGCAGGGTCATCACCTTGATGCTGTCTTGCGCGGGGTCGAACTCGCCTGAGCGTTTGCGCACCTGGTGTGGCAGCTTGCGTTTGCGCAGGAATTCGGCGCACAGGTCCATTTCGCTGTGGTGGCGGCAGAGGATGGCCATGTCGCCCCAGGCCCGGCCTTCGCGGTGGGCGGTGGCCAGCAGCTCGGCCATCTGGGCCACTTCTTCGCGCAGGGTGGGCAGGCGGATGATGAGCGGCGCCTCGCCGTCGCGCCCGCAGCTCACAGGTTTGAGCAGGGGCACGCCGTCGTCGTCCTTGTCTTCGGCGGTCAGCAGTTCGGCGGCAACGAGGCTTGCGGTCTGCAATATCTGCCGCGTGTTGCGGTAGTTGATCTTGAGGATGGTGGTGCGCCCCTGCGCCTGGATGCCCACGCGCTTGAAGCTGAAGTTCTTCTTCTGCTTGCGTTCGTAGATGCTCTGCGCGTCATCAAACAGCACGAGCAGGCTGTTGGTGGCGGGGTCGACCATCTGCACCACCAGGCGCAGCCATTCGGGCGCGAAGTCGTGGCATTCGTCGATGAGCACGGCCTGGTATTGCCCGCTGGGGATCTGGCTGCGGTCCACGCCGGTGATGACGCGCTGGACCATGTCGGCCATCTTGTCGGCCACGGACTGGTTGTTGTCGGGCAGGCTTTGTCCGTAGGCCACCAATTGCTGACGGCACCACTTGTGGAAGTGCACGGCATGCACGCGGTCGGCAATGCCTTTGGCGGCCATCACGCGGGCGAGCTGCCGGGCCAGCGGTTCGTTGTAGCAAAGGATGAGGATGGGTTTGCTGGTGGCGGTCTGCGCTTTCGCCAGATGTTCGGCGCGGTAGCCCAGCAGCATGGTCTTGCCCGAACCGGCCACGCCGTGGATGACGCGGTGGCCATCTCCCAGGCTGCGGGCCAGCTGCTCCTGCTGCAGGTCCATCACGCACATGATGCTGGGCAGTTCGGCGGCTTCGTCGCTGTCGTCAAACAGCTGGTCCTGCACCTGCACCCGCACCTCGGGGAACATGATCCAGCGCACCCGGTCCATCTGCGGCAGCGACATGACGCCGCCCATCATGAAGGGGAACATGTCCCACAGGCGGCTTTGCAGTTCTTCCGGGTCCACCGACTCAAGCATCTCGTCCTGACAGACCACGCGGTGCGGCTCGATGGCGTGGGCGAGTTCGGCCTTGTCGAACTGTGCGCGGGTGATGTTGGGCAGCACCACGCCGTAGCTCCACGGAAAGGCCAGCTTGCCCTTGTGTCGGCCTTCATGTTGAACAAGCTGCGGGTCGCGCTCCAGCGCGTTGACCACCTGGTGCGCATACTGCCGGGCCTGCTCCAGCGGGTTGGGAATGGTCTTGGGGCCGAGCTCGCCGTGGATGTCCCAGGTCTGTTTGTTGGCCTGAATCAGGGTGGAGAGCCGGAAGTCCTTGACCTCCAGAATCAGGATGCCCCGGCGCGGGTGCATGACCACAAAGTCCGGGTGCTGGTGCCGGGGGCCAACGGCCACGTCGTACCAGAGCAGGTAGTCGTCGTCGAGTTTCTGTTCAAGCCGCTCGGCGGTGCGGCGCTCGCCGGACGTCATGCGCGAAACGCAGGAGCCCAGCGCGGGAATCAGGGTGGCCATGTTGTCTCTTGTGTGTTTTCTTGTCTGGGGTGAATGATGCCGCAATTTCTGGGGAAGGCCGAATACTCAGCGGGCAGGGCGGGTATGGTTGTTTGGAGTATCGGCCGCTACGCTCAATTTTTGCATTGACGTACGTCTTTGCGTACATTTATGATCCGCCAACCGGAGTTCAACATGACCACCTTAACTGCGAGTGAAGCACGCGCCAACCTGTATCGCCTTATGGATCAGACGGCACAGTCGCATCAGCCCATTGTTATTTCTGGCAAACGCAGCAATGCAGTTCTGATCTCAGAGGAAGACTGGTCGGCGATTCAGGAGACTTTGTTCCTGCTGTCAGCGCCCGGCATGCGAGAGTCGATCAAGGCCGGTATGGCGGAGCCCATCGAAACATGCTCACAGGATCTTGACTGGTGAGTTGGAACGTCGTCTTCACCAAGCAAGCGCAAAAGGACGCCAGAAATCTGGCTGCCGCTGGACTCAAGGAAAAAGCTCAGGCCTTGCTGGAGGTGATTGCAGCAGATCCCTTTCAAACACCTCCGCCTGACGAAAAGCTTGTCGGAGATCTTGCTGGGGCCTATTCCAGGCGTATCAATATCCAGCACCGGCTCGTGTACCAAGTGCTCCAGCCAGAACATGCTGTGAAAGTGCTGCGCATGTGGACGCACTGCGCGTAGCCGCCACGGCGTGCATAGACGCTAACCCATTTTTTTGAGATCGCTCCACTGCAACACGGCGCCCGCCGGGGTGTCGGCGCGCAGGCGCTGGCCGATGACGGCATCAAACTCGGCGGCGGGAATACCGCTGGCGGGGCGCCGCAGTTGCAGGTGATCGCGCTGCAGCGCGGCGCCAGCGGGCAGGGCGGTGGCCAGCACCACGCTGCGGCGGGCCACGGCGCGCACGTCGATCTCGTCGGGCCGCGGCGCTTTGACGCCGTCGCCCAGCATGGCTTCGATGCGGCGGATGTCCTGCGCCAGCGCCGCGAACTCGTCGGGTTCGCTAGAGGCGCGGTGGTCTGGGCCGGGCAGCTTGCGGTCGAGGGTGATGTGCTTTTCGATCACGCAGGCCCCCAAGGCTACGGCGGCAAGCGCGGCGGCGTTGCCGAGGCTGTGGTCGGAATAACCGGTGGGCAGTCCGGTCTCAGTGCGCAGGGTGGCGATGGCGCGCAGGTTGAGCGCGTCATCCGGCGCGGGATAGGCGGAGGTGCATTGCAGCAGGGTGAGCGCAGAGGCCCCCACGCTCGTGCTTTGCCCTCGCTGCCCCCCGAGAGGGCTGACCCCGCCTTGGGGCGGCCCGGCGGCGGGGTCAGGCGTGTCTTCGCAGGGGGGTGAACCATATAGCGCCCACGCCGTCTGCACCCAGCCGACGGCTTGCTTGACTTCGGCCAGGGTGGCCATGCCGGTGGAAAGAATGAGCGGCAGTCCGGTGGCGGCGGCTTTGGCCAGCAGGGGGCGGTTGACGATTTCGCCGGACGAAATTTTCAGCCGCCGCACGCCCAGGCTGACCAGCAGATCCACCGCGTCTTCCGAAAACGGGGTGGACATGAACTCGATGCCGACCCGTGCGCAATGCGCGGCCACGATCTGGTGCTGCTCGGCGCTGAGTTCGAGCTTGCGCAGCATGGTGAATTGATCGGTCTCGCCGGTGGCGCCCTGCTGGTAGGCGGCGGTGGCGGTGCCGGGCAGGGCGAGGTCTTCGGCGCGGAAGGTCTGGAACTTGACCGCGTCGGCCCCGGCGGCGTGGGCGGCGTCGACGAGTTGGAGCGCGAGGTCGAGTTGACCGTTGTGGTTGACGCCGGCTTCGGCAATGAGAAAGACGCGGTCGATGGGCATGATGGGATTCGTATTAAGCGGGAGGGTGCTGCCGATTGTGGAGCCATTCGGCCAGGGCGAAGTCGTCGGCGGTGTCGATGTCCACCGAGCGTTGCGGGGGCATGGCGTAGGCCGCCACGGGCACGCTCCACAGGCCGTGCTGCGCGGCGTGGGCCAGGGCTTCACGTCGCCAGACGTAGATCGAGCCATTGAGCGCCCAGACTTTGGGCGCTTGTTGCCGCGCACCCAATCCGCCGCCCTTGCTGATGCTGACGCGGCCGTCGGGCTGCGCTTCGACGAGGTTGAAATAGGGGTTGAAGCCGCTGTCGAACACGCTGAGCACCAGCCCCGGCGCGTCGGGGGCGTCGGCGCGGGCGAGGCAGCCGTCGAGGTCTTCGGGGGTGCGCAGCGGCGAGGTGGGCTGCAGATCGACGATGCGGGTGACGATGTTGCGCTGCGCTTCGAGATAGGCCACGAGGTGCTCGATGACCGGAAGCTTGGGCGTGTCGTCGCGCGCCAGTTCCGTCGGCCGCAGGTAGGGCACGACGGCGCCCGCCTCGCGGGCGATGTGTGCGATGGCTTTGTCGTCGGTGGAGACGTAGACGGCGCCGATGGCGGGGTGCTGCAGCGCGATGCGGATGCTGTGCACGATGAGGGGCAGGCCCGCGAAGGGCCGGATGTTCTTGCCCGGCAGGCCTTTGCTGCCGCCTCGGGCGCAGATCGTGGCGATGGTGGTCATGGGTTCAGACGTGTGGAGATGGCGTGGGGCGGGGGGCGGCGAGCAAGTCCAGCGCCTGCTGGGCCACACGGTCTGCGGCGGTGTTGGATGCCCCGGCGGCGGTGTCGGCGTTGGCCGCGATGTGATCGGGCTCGGGCTGCGCGAGCAGCGCTGCCAGCGTCTGCGGCAGATCGGTCAAGTGACACGCGGCATCGGCCACGCCCAGTGCGAGATAAGGCATGGCGGGCGCGGCGATGGAATCGAGCAGTTGCAGCACGCGCCGGCCCGCCAGATGGGCTTCGAGGGCGACGGTGGAGGTGCCGGTGATGACAACGTCCACCGCGTGCAGCAGCGGGTGCAGTGGCTCGCTCGGCAGGGACAGGCGCAGTTGCGGGTCGTGGCGCAGAGTCGGGGTGGGCTGCGAGGGATGCGGCCTCACGATCAGGGTCCAGTCGGGCTGCGGGCGCACGCTGTCGATACAGGCCTGCAGCACGCGTTCAGGCAGAAGCGGGTCGCCCTGGCGGCCGGGCGAGGCCGGGTGCGTGGCGGGCTCGGGCTGCAGCGCGAGCAGGATGAGGGTTCGCTGCGGCGCGCCCAACTCGGCGCGCAATGCAAGCCCGGCCGCGCGGGTTTGCGGGGCATTGAGGGCGTCGAAGGCCGGGTTGCCGGTGATGGCGATGCGCCCTGGCGGCCATCCGGCCCGGATGAGGTTGTCGCGTACGGCTTCGGACAACACGCAGACCCGGCTGGGATAGCGCTTGCGGGCGGCGAAGGCATCTCCGACAAAAGCCGACGGGCCGCCCCGAGGCTTTTGCTCCCCCTCGGGGGGCGAAGTCCGCTCGCGGGCTTCCGGGGGCGGTGCACCTAGGGCGAACAGATCGAGCATGGCCAAGCTAGGAATGCCCGCCTCGGTGGCGGCGTCGACCGCGGCATATTCGCTGCGCGGCGAGTTGGTCGCCAGCACCAGATCAGGCCGCAGGTGAGCGACGATGCGGCGGAAGAAGTGCAGCGGGTGGAAGCCTTGCCGACCTTTGGCCGCGAGCAGCGCATCGGCTGCGGCAACGCCAAGCTGCTGCTGCAGATCCCAGGCGTTGATGCCGAGGTAGGCCACGGTTTCGGCCTCGGGAATGTCGGGATGGGTGTTGCCCGGCTGCAGCGCGCGGCCCAGTGCGAGGGACTGAGCCTGTTCTTCGGGCGACAGCAGGTGCAGCAGGTCGGCATAACCCAGCGGCGTTTCGCCAGCGTCGCGCGCCACGCGGGCCGCGGTGGTGAGGGCCAGCAGGGTGATGTCGAGATTGGGCTGCCGTGAGCGCAGCGCCCGCAGCACCGGCAACATCATGGCGATGTGACCGCCGCCGTAGGCGACGGCGAGAATGCGTTGTGCCCGGCTCATGCGGGAAGCTCGGGCTCGAATTGCTGCGCCCATAGCTCCAGCGCGGCCAGGGCGCGCAGTTCGCGGGTGTGATTCGCCGCGCCCGAGACATGGTCGTCGAACAGCTTGCGTACCGTGTCGGCTTCGAACAGCCGCGCGCCGAGCGCGTTCGGGGCGAACAGCAGCGCGGCCAGCCAGGCCTTGCGCGGCCCGCGGAACCACTCGCCGATGGGGACGGTGAACATCTGCTTCTTGCGGTGTGCGAGGTCGGCGCCGATGAGCGGCTCGACCGCGCGTTTGAACCAGTGCTTCTTGTCGCCGTCCTTCAGCTTGGTGTCGCCGGGCGCGCGGAAGGCGAACTCCATCATGCGCCAGTCGAGGAAAGGCGTGCGGGCCTCCAGTGACACCGACATGCCCATGCGGTCGGGCTTGACGAGGTTGTTGCCGGGCAGCAGCAACATCATGTCCAGAAACAGCATCTGGTTGATGCGGTCGAAGTGCGCGGCCTGCTCGAACCAGGGTGCGGCCACGTCGCGCACGCTGTTCACATCGGTCAGCTTGGCGAGCAGCCAGGGCTGGAACAGCGCGGCACGGGCCTGCTCGCCGAACAGGCCGGTGTGCTCCACGTAGTGCCGCGCGAAGTCGGCCGCGGGCAGGTCGCGCAGCGCGGGGTCGGCCATGAAGCTGGCGTATTTGTCGTAGCCGGCGAACAGCTCGTCGCCGCCATCGCCGGTGAGCACGACTTTCACGTCTTGAACGGCGAGTTGGCTGACGCTGCGCGTGGGCATGAACGAGGCGTCGCCGTGCGGCTGGTCGCAGTGCCACAGCGCGCGGGCCCAGTCGTCGAGCATGTCGGGCTGCACGATGCGCTCGCGGTGCGTGGCGCCGAAGCGCTGCGCGGCCTCGCGGGCGTAGGGCGATTCGTCGAAGCGCGGGTCGGGAAAGCCGATGCAGAAGGTGCGGGCAGGCTCGCGCACGTGTCGCGCCATGAGCGCCACGACGGTGCTGGAATCGACCCCGCCCGAGAGAAAGGCGCCGAAGGGCACGTCGGCACGCAGCCGCAGCTTCACTGCGTCGTCGAGCAGATCGAGGAATTCTTCCTGCCATGCGGTGAAGGTCTGCGGAGCAGGCGCCTGCTCCGCCAGGCTCCACCAGCGGCGCGTGTGGCTGCCGCTGCCATCGACGGTGAGCACCGTGCCCGGCATGACGTGGCGCACGCCCGCGAACAGCGTGAACGGTGGTGGCACGTAGTTGTAGGCGAGGTAGTGCTGCAGCGCGGGCAGATCGAGCGTGGGCCGCCCAGGCAGCGCGGCGAGCACGGCCTTGATCTCGGAACCGAACAGCACCTGCCGGCCGTCGT
Source organism: Thiomonas sp. TH-17 (assembly GCF_057473305.1). Taxonomy (NCBI): domain Bacteria; kingdom Pseudomonadati; phylum Pseudomonadota; class Betaproteobacteria; order Burkholderiales; genus Thiomonas; species Thiomonas sp. TH-17. Next base: position 3,935 of record NZ_JBYCKI010000153.1, on the reverse strand, counting down.
CGTGCACGAACAGCGGCTTGACGCCGATGCGGTCGCGCACGAGATGAAGCCGGGGATTTTCGGGATCGCGCCCGTCCCAGATGGCGATGGCGAACATGCCGTTGAGCCGGGGCAGGAAGCCCAGCCCTTCGCGTTCATACAGTCGCAGCAAGACCTCGGTATCGCTGTGATCGGAGTGGAAGCGCACGCCCTGGCGCTGCGCTTCGGCGCGCAGTTCCACGTGGTTGAAAATCTCGCCGTTCTGCACCAGGGCGATTCGCCCGTCGTCGCTGACGAAGGGTTGGTGTCCACCGGCGAGGTCGATGATGGAGAGCCGCCGGTTGCCGATGGCCGCGCCCGGTGCGGTGAAGGCACCGCTGTCATCCGGGCCGCGGTGGACGAGGCTGGCGTCCATCGCCGCGAGGGTTTGCTCGCTCAGCTCGCCGCCGGTCCGGTCGAAAAATCCATAGATTCCACACATGGCGGGATTGTCGCGCTTTGAGGGTGCAAGTCAGTTGGCGTTGCGCCGGAACAGTTGCACCACGGTGAGACCGATGATGCGCAGATCCACCAGCAGGCCGTGGTGCTGTGCGTAGTCGAGATCGGCCTGCAACCGTTGCTGCGGCGTGGCGCTTGAGCGGTAGAGGGCCTGGGCCAGCCCGGTGATGCCGGGGCGCACGCGGTGGCGCAGGGCCCATTGTTCTTCGGTGTAGTTGCTGCGCTGCGCGGGCACGTCGGGCCGCGGGCCGACCAGGCTCATGTCGCCGCGCAGCACATTGAGCAGTTGCGGCAGTTCGTCCACGCTGCTGCGCCGCAGGAAGCGGCCGACGCGGGTGATGCGGGGATCGTTTTGCGCGGTGCTGAACGAGCCGATTCGGGGTGCGTCCACCACCATGCTGCGGAATTTGAAGAGCCGGAAGGGCTGCGTGCCACGGCCCACGCGCATCTGTGCGAACAGCACGGGGCGGCCGGAGTCCAGCCACACGGCCAGCGCCGCAGCGAGCATCACCGGCGAGAACAGCAACAGCGCCAGCAGCGCCAGCACGATGTCGAACAGACGTTTGGCCACGGAGGTTCAGCGCGGCGTCAAGCCTGGCCCAAGACTCCGGGCGACGCGGGTGATGAGATCGACAGCGAGCAGACGGTCGTTCTCGATCTCGGCGGGCTCGCGCTGTGCCAGCACTTGCACGGCATGGCGCAGGCGCTCGATTTCTTCTGCGTAGATGGCATGCCAGTCGGAGTCGGGGGCTTCGATGCGCTCGCGGTTGAAGGTGCGCGACAGAATCACGCTGCGCGAGCCCAGCCGTAGATGCTCACCCAGCACCACGCGCCCGGGAAGCAGGCCTTCGTCCAGCCGGGCGATGCCGCCGAAGCCGAAGCGTTTGCCCTGCTGCTTTGCCACGGCCGCGACGCGATCGACCACGCCGTCGGCCAGCGGCTGGAACATGAAGCGCAGGCCCAGCTCGCGGTGTAGGTCGTTGAGGCCGACGTAGATTTCGTCCAGCCCGTCCAGACCCGCCCAATGCGGCAGGCTTTGCAGCGCGTCGCGGGTTTCGAGCAGGGCGATGGTCTGGGCACGGCCGGCCACCAGACCGACGAATTGCGCTACTGCGTCGGCACTGCGGAACATCGGCAGCATGAGGTGGCTGGCGCCGCTGGCGATGGCCTGATCGATCTCGTTGACGCTGGCCTCATGCAGGGGATTGATGCGCACGATCAGCGCCGCTTTCGGCACGGCCTGACGCACGATGGCCACGTCCTGCGGCACATGGTCGGAGATGAAGGTGCCCAAGCCGCCCTGGCGCTCTTGCTTGCCGTGTTGCTCCAGGTCGACCATGATCCGCGTCACGCCGCAGCCCACGGCGAAAGCGGCAAAGTCGGGGTCGTTGGTGATTTGGATGAAATCCATCTTGAGCAAGGTTCAGGCAGCGCGGCGCAGCCGACGGGAAGTGTAGCGATCGCGCACCAGCCGCCCCAGCGGATCGAAGCGCAGCAGCGCCCACACGCCGACGGCGAACAGCACCGAGGCCAAGGCCAGATCCAGCGCCCAGGGCAGCGGCATCAATCGCAGCGCAGCGCCTGCCGCCGCCAGCACCAGCAGCGCAGCCAGCAATACACCCGCGTTGCGCCACTGCGCATCGGCCTGATGCCGCGCCAGCCGCCACCACAGCACCGCGGTGGCCGTCCCCCAGGCCGCACCATACGCCGCCAAGCCGCGCCAAGACGTGACCGGCAGCAGGGCGCCAGCGACGGCCAGAGCGACGAGCCCTGCGCCGTAACCCAGCACCTGATCGGCGATACGGCGGTGGCTGTTGAGTCGCGTGGCCAGCACCAGTTGCGCGGCCTGCAGCGGCAACAACAGCAAGATCCAGCGCATGGCTTCGGTGACCTGCTGCTGGCCCTCGGCGGTCATGCGCCCCCAGCCGAACAGCAGGCGAATAACGCCCGGTGCCGCCACCATGCCCGCCAGCGCGATGAGGGCGGAGAGCCACAGCATCGCCCGCAGCCACTGGCGCGTCTCCAACTGCGCGCGGACAGAATCGCCCTGGCTTTCCGCAGCGCTCAGACGCGCCAGCGCCAGCGCCGAAGCGACCGCGAAAACGGTATGCAGCGGCAACTCGCCCACCCGCTGCGCATACTGAAACACCCCGAGTTGTCCCGGCCCCGCATCCGACATCAGGGCGCGCGCCGCCAGGGTGTAGAGCACCGTCAGCCCGGAGGCCGCGAGTGCCAGACCGAGCGCGTGCAGGCTGGCGGCGTCCGGCCAGGCACGGCCCGGTGCGGCAGCAGGCAGCGCGGCGCGACTGGCCCTGCGCATCAGCAGCAGTCGCGCCAGCGCCGCGATCACCACCCCGCCGGCCACCCAGGCGAACCGGCCCGTTTGCGCCGCAACGATCAGTCCGCCGATCAGTCCGAGGTTGAACACCACCTGCCCCGTGTACTGCCACTGCAACCGCCCCTGAGCCTGCAGCATGGCGTTACCCACCATCGCCACCGCCCCGGCAGGCAGGGCGACCAGGGCAGACCAACCCAGCGTTTGCGCCGCCAGCGCCGCCTCCGGTGCATTCAGCCCGGGGGCGAGCAGATGCACGATCGGAAGCCGCCCCCACCACACGGCCATGCCCGCCAGGATGAACAGCAGGGCGGCCAGCCGCGACCAGCGCGCGCCCTCTGCAGCGATATGGGCCGCGTCGCGCCCGGCCATGCGCGGCACCATCACCGCAGGAATGGCCGCCCCCCACAGCAGACTGACCGCGAGATCGGGAAAGGACAGCACCACCAGCGCCGCATCGGCGTGGCCGGTCAGGCCAAATTGCGTGGCCACCACCACGTCACGCACCAGCCCCAGCAGGCGGCTGGCCGCCAGAAGCAGCAGGCTGAGCGAAAAAATGCGCAACATCGACATGGACGGGCATTGTGCCTGCGACAGCCTCCTAGGCCGATGGGAAACACAATGGGGCTTTACGCGCTCATCAAAGTATGTCTATAATCTCGGCTCTTTAGCGCCCGTAGCTCAGTTGGATTAGAGTACTTGGCTACGAACCAAGGGGTCGTGGGTTCGAATCCTGCCGGGCGCACCAGTTAAAAGCCGAACGCCTGAACCAGTCTTGGTTCAGGCGTTTTGTTTTTGCGTCGCTCGGTCAGCGAAGGAGATGCGGCATGGAGATTGAGCATCACTGGTAAAAAGTGAGCAGGGTGAACAGTCCACAATAAGGGCTGTATGACCTGCTCCTATTCTCTCTGCCCATGACCGACGATATCCGCCCCGGCTTGTTCATTCTGCAGGGCAATCGCCTGGAATTGCTGCGCGATGCCCTGCTGGAGTGGCTGGCGCAGCAGCCGCTGGCGCCGCTGGAGGAAGAGGTCATTCTGGTGCAGAGCAATGGCGCTGCGGAGTGGCTGAAGATGGCGCTGGCCGCGCAGGGCGGCATTTGCGCTGCTACGCGAGTTGAACT
>NZ_JBYCKI010000152.1:0-3139 GCF_057473305.1 Thiomonas sp. TH-17 | reverse complement strand
TTCACCAGGCCTTCTTCCAGGCTCCAGCCCTCGGAGCGGGTGTATTGCAGATAGACGTCGGCATAGTCGAGCTTGTGCTCGAACACCTTGCCCAGCGCACGCTGCAAGGCGGACTCATCGATCTGATAGGGGTCGAGCAAGACGCGGCGCGCCTCGTCGAGGCGCAACAGCGCGGGTTCGGTCATCATGTTCATGCGCCCGATTGTAGGAACAGCGGCATGTCCCTGCGCGCAGGGCGGTTCAGGTGCGCCTCAGCTTTGGCCGGGCGATCAGACCGAGGCCACCCAGTCGCCCGACTTGCCGCCGTGCTTCTCCAGCAGGCGCACGCCGTCGATGGTCATGCCGCGGTCCACCGCCTTGCACATGTCGTAGATGGTGAGCAGGCCGATCTGTACGGCGGTGAGGGCTTCCATTTCCACGCCGGTGCGGCCGCGGGTTTCGGCGGTGACGGTGCAGTGGATGCTGCTGTCCTGCGGCTGCAACTCGAAGTCCACCGCCACGCGGTTGAGGGCGATGGGATGGCACAGGGGAATGAGGTCGGCGGTGCGCTTGCTCGCCATGATGGCGGCGGTGCGGGCGATGCCAATGACGTCGCCCTTCCTGGCGCTGCCGCCCTGCACCAGGGCGAGGGTGGCGGGCTGCATGCGGATGCAGCCGGTGGCCACGGCCACACGGTGCGTTTCATCCTTGGCGCCGACATCGACCATATGCGCCTGACCGGCGGCGTCGAAGTGGGTGAGGTTTGCTGCTGGCGTGGAGGAACTCATGGTGCAGGGTGTGCGGGGGCGGCCGCGTGGACTTCTTGGTTAATGGCGTCGCGCAGGCGGCGGGCTTCGCGTCTTGCGGCGTCGACAAAATCGCGCCCGTTGCTGGCATAGAGCACGCTGCGCGAGGCGTTGATGAGAAAGTTGCCGCGCGCCGCGCGCACGGTGGCTGCGAGATCGCCGCCCTGCGCGCCGATGCCGGGGATGAGCAGCGGCGCCTCGGGCGCGACGGCGCGGATGCGTTCGATGTCGGCCGGGTTGGTGGCGCCGGCCACCAGGCCATTCTGTCCGTGGTGGTTCCAGTCCAGCGTGGCCAGCCGCGCCACGCGCTCGAACAGCAACTCAAAACCGAGGTGGGCCGAGGCGCCTGCGGCCGAGCTGGCGATGGGCAAGGTCTGCAGATCGGCGCCACCGGGGTTGGAGGTGCGGCACAGCACGAACAGCCCGCGCTCGGGGAAGCGCAGGTAGGGCTCGACTGAATCGAAGCCCATGTAGGGCGACAGCGTCAGGGCGTCGGCATTGAAGCGCACGAAGGCCTCGCGGGCATATTGCTCCGCAGTGGCGCCGATGTCGCCGCGCTTGGCGTCGAGGATGACGGGCACGCTCGGCGCAGCCTTGCGGATGTGGGCGATGAGCTGTTCGAGCTGGCTCTCCGCGCCCAGCGCCGCAAAGTAGGCGATCTGCGGCTTGTAGGCGCAGACCAGATCGGCCGTGGCATCGACGATGGCGGCGCAGAAGTCGAACAGCCGCAGCGGGTCGTTGGTCCACGGCGCCGGAAAGCGCGAGGGCTCCGGATCGAGACCGACGCACAGCGCCGAATTGTTGCGCTCGGCGGCCTCTTGCCACTGGTGGATGAAGGAGGGGCGGGTCGTCATGATGCGGCGCATTGTAGGCAGGGGTTTTGAACCTAGCCTGACGGCAAGCCTCTACCATTCCGTTGTTCTTCTTCGCCGTCCATGCCATGCTATCCAGCCGCCGCCGTTTTCTGATCTCTTCACTGGCCCTGACCGGCACGCCGCTTCTGGCCCGGGCGCAGCAAGTCGGGCTGGGAGGGTCGGGGGCGCTGCCGATCAGTGTGGCGCAGGCGCTGGAGACGGCGCGTATTCCGCAGCAGTCTTGCGCCTTCGTGCTGCAACCGCTCGATAGCCCGTCGCCCCAGGTCGCGTTCAACGGCGCCGCGCTGATGAACCCGGCCTCCGTGCTCAAGCTCGTCACCACCTACGCGGCCCTGCGCATTCTCGGTCCGGCCTATGTGTGGAAGACGCCGGTGTACGCCACGGGGCCGATCCGCGCCGGGGTGCTGCAGGGCGATCTGGCCTTCGTCGGCAGCGGCGACCCGCATCTGATGGCCGACAACCTGTGGAGCATCGCGGTACGGCTGCGCGATCTGGGCATCCGCAGTATTCGCGGCGACGTGCTCATCGACCGTCAGGCTTTCGATCTTCCGCCGCACAACCCCGGCGCCTTCGACGGCGACGCCACCGCGCCCTACAACGTCGGCCCCGACCCCTTTCTGGTGAACTTCGGCGTGCTGCGCCTGGGCTTCGTGCCCGACACTCAGGCGCAGCAGGTGCGCGTTACCGTGGAGCCGCCGGTGGCGGGCTTCGATCTGCGTGAAGCGCCCAAGCTCACCTCTGCTGCCTGCGGCAACTGGAAGGACAAGCTGCGCGCCGACTGGAAGCAGCCCTTCGCGCCGCGCTTCGCCGGGGGCTTTGCGGCCGCCTGCGGGCCGCAGACCTGGAACATCGCCCCCGAGGTGAGCGACAACGCTTATGTGCAGCGACTGCTGGGCGCGCTGTTTGCGCAGGTCGGCATCGATTGGAAAGGGCGGGTTCGCACCTCCAACCTGCCTGCGGGCGCCACCGAACTGACCGTGTGGGACTCGCCTGCGCTTGCCGTGATCGTGCGTGACATCAACAAATACAGCAACAACGTCATGGCGCAGCAGGTATTCCTCACCCTGGCGCTACAGGCGGGTGCGCAGCGCGCCACCTGGGGCCTGGCGCAGCAGGCGGTGGAGCAATGGTTGTCCACCCACAACTTGTCCATGCCCGGCCTGGTGCTGGACAACGGCTGCGGCCTGTCGCGCATCGCGCGCATTTCGGCGGCCGATCTCAACGCGCTGCTGCGCTCGGCGTGGAACAGCCCGGTGATGCCCGAATTCGTGTCGTCGCTGCCGCTGGCCGGAGAAGATGGCACCCTGCGCCGCCATTTCCGCGACCCCGACACCGCAGGGCGCATCCACGCCAAGACCGGCAGCCTCGACGGCGTGCTGTCTCTCGCCGGCTATGCGCAGACCCGCGCGGGGCAGCGCTACACCTTCGCCGCGCTGGTGAACGACCCACGCGCCGGTGGCGCCTGGCCTGCGCTAGAGG
>NZ_JBYCKI010000151.1:0-17576 GCF_057473305.1 Thiomonas sp. TH-17 | reverse complement strand
CGACGAAGAAGGCCCGAACGCCAACGCCAAGTACGACGTGAAAAAGGCCTTCGGCGCCATCGCCCGCATCCACACCACGCCCACTGGCGAACTCAGCGCCCGGCAGCAGGCGCGGCTCGACGCCTTCATGCGCCGCTACATCGAGCGCACCAAGGCCTCCAAGGCCTACACCGTGCGCCATCGCCCCCATCTGGCCGACCCCCGCGTGGTCAACGGCTTCCGCCCCCAGCTCAAGGAAATCATTTATCAGATCGTCATTGCCCGCTCCGCCGGTTGCCATATGTGGGATCTCGACGGCAACGAGTATGTCGACGCTCTCAGCGGCTTCGGCATGAGCCTGTTCGGCTGGCAGCCGTCCTTCATCGTTGACGCCGTGCGCAAACAGCTCGACGACGGCTACGACATCGGCCCCCAGCACCCCCTGGCCGGCGAAGTGGCCGAACTCATCTGCGAACTCACTGACGCCGACCGCGCCGCGCTGTGCAACACCGGCTCCGAAGCCGTCATGGGCGCCGTGCGCGTAGCCCGCACCATCACCGGCCGCAGCAAGATCGCCATCTTCGCCGGCGCCTATCACGGCATCTTCGACGAAGTCATCGTGCGCGGCACCAAGAAAGGCCGCTCCATTCCCGCGGCGCCGGGCATCATGCCCAACACCTCCGAAAACGTCGTCGTGTTCGACTACGGCACCCCCGAAACCCTGGCCGCGCTCAAAGAGCGCATGGACGAATTCGCCGCCATCGTGGTCGAGCCCGTGCAGAGCCGCCGCCCCGATTTCCAGCCCCGCGAATTTCTCCACGCCCTGCGCGAACTCACCGCGCAAGCGGGCACCCTGCTCATCTTCGACGAAGTGGTCACCGGCTTCCGCTCGCATCCCGGCGGCATCCAGGCCCTGTTCGACATCCGGGCCGATCTGGTGAGCTACGGCAAAGTCGTCGGCGGCGGCTTCCCCATCGGCGTCATCGCCGGCAAACGCCAGTTCATGGACGCGCTCGACGGCGGCCAATGGCAATACGGCGACGACTCCGTGCCCACCGTGGGCGTCACCTACTTTGCCGGCACCTTCGTGCGCCACCCCCTCGCCCTGGCCGCGGCCAAGGCCGTGCTCCTGCACCTGAAGGCCGCAGGCCCCGATCTGCAGCACACCCTCACCACCTCCACCGCCGCCATGGTGGACGAACTCAACGCCTACTGCCGCGAAGTCGGCGCGCCCATCGTTCTCAAATCGTTCTCCTCGGTGTGGAAAATCTTCTTCACCGAAGACCACCCCATGCAAGACCTGCTGTTCGCCATGATGCGCAGCCGCGGCGTGCACATCCTCGACAACTTTCCCTGCTTCTTCACCACCGCCCACACCCCGCAAGACATCGCGGTCATCAAGACCGCGTTCAAGGAAGCCGTGGCCGAGCTGCAGGAAGCCGACTTCATACCCCGCCACGCCGATGCGGCCCCCGCCGCCTTCGACGCCAGCCGCCCGCCCGTGCCCGGCGCGCGCATCGGCAAAGACCCCAGCGGCAACCCCGCCTGGTTCGTCCCCAACCCCGAGCAGCCCGGCAAGTACCTTCGCCTCGACGCCTAAAAAGCCATGGACACTTCCAACGCCAACGCCACCGCAGTCGATTACGACCCCTTCGCCGACGCCGCGCCCGTCGCCCGCGTCGCCCCCACCACCGAAGCCCAGCGCGAAATCTGGCTGGCCTGCCAGCTCGGCGGCGACGCCACGCTGGCGTACAACGAATCCATCACCCTGCATCTGCACGGCGCGGTTGATCTGCCAGCCCTCAGCGCCGCAGTGCGCGCCCTGCCAGAACGCCACGACGCGTTGCGCTCCACCCTCAGCGCCGATGGTGAGCAGTTGCTCATCGCCGAGCGCTTGAACCTCGACATTCCCACAGACGATCTGCGCGGCCTCACCACTGAGCAAAGCAGCCGCGCCCTGGAGCAAGCGGCGGCTCAGGCGGTCTCGATACCTTTCGATCTGCAACAAGGGCCGCTGTTTCGCGCGCGCCTGCTGCGCCTGGCCGACGATCATGCCGCCCTGCTGCTCGGCGCGCATCACATCGTCTGCGATGGCTGGTCGTTCGGCGTCCTGGTGGACGAAATCGGTGCGCTCTACTCGGCCCGCAAGGGCGAAGCCCCTGAGCCCGAGGCGCCCGCAAGCTTCGCCTCGTTTTCGCAAGCGCTTTCCGCGCGACAAGGCACCGCCGAACATCAGGCCGATGAGGCGTACTGGCTGAACTGCTACGCCAGCATTCCCGCCGTGCTGGAGTTGCCTTGCGACCACCCCCGGCCCGCCACGCGAGCTTTCGACTCAAAGCGAATCGACCATGTGCTGCCCGCAAACTTGGTGAGCGCGGTGCGTCAGCTCGGCGCCAAGTCCGGCGCCAGCTTGTTCTCCACCCTGCTGTGCAGCTTCGGTGCCTTGCTGCAGCGTCTTTCGGGCAATGATGAAGTGGTGATCGGCGTGCCCGCCGCGGGGCAAACGCTGCCGGGTTTCGAAACCGTCGTCGGCCACGGCGTCAATCTGCTGCCTTTGCGGCTGATGCCCGATGCCGCCGCCCCGCTGGCGCAGTCGCTGCCCACCGTGCAATCGGCCGTGCTCGATGCCTTCGAACACCAGCATTACACCTTTGGCACTCTGCTGCAAAAGCTGCTGATCGAACGCGATCCATCGCGGGTGCCGCTCGCCCCGGTCATGTTCAATCTCGACCAGGCCATCGACCTGCGCAGCTTCGGCAATCTGCGGGCCAAGGTCGCTTCCAACCCACGGCAGGCCGAAAACTTCGAACTGTTCGTCAACGCCGTTCCCCTGGCTGATGGCGGGCTGCAGCTCGAATGCCAATACGCCACCGCGCTGTTCGACGAAGCCACCGTGCGCCGCTGGCTGGCGAGCTACCAAGCCTTGCTGACTCATCTCTGTGCCGCCCCTGACAAGGCGCTCGGCGCCATCGACATCGTCACCGACGCCGACCGGCAGCAACTGGCGCAGCTCAATGCCACGTCGTCGCCGCTGCCTCCCGGCCTGCTGCTGCACCAGCTGCTACATGCGCAGGCCACGCGCACGCCCGACGCCACCGCGCAAATCTGCGGCGCTAGCCCGATGTCCTACGCCCAACTCTGGGCGCAGGCGCATCGCATCGCCCACACGCTGCGCGCACGCGGCGTGCAGCGCGGCTCGCGCGTCGGCCTGTGCCTGCCCCGCGACGCCGACATGCTGCCCGCTTTGCTGGGTGTTCTGGTCGCCGGTGCAGGCTATGTGCCGCTGGACCCGAGCTTTCCCACCTCGCGCCTGGCCGACATGGCCGAAGACGCCGACCTCGCCCTGCTGATCGCCAAGTCCACCTCAGCCGACGCCCTGCCCTGGCCGCGCGCGCAAAGTCTGTGGCTCGACGGCGATGCCGCTGAAATCGCCGCCCAGCCCGACACCCCGCCAGCCGCAGATGCCGCGCGCGACGCCACGCCCGACTCGCTGGCCTACATGATTTACACCTCGGGCTCCACCGGCAAACCCAAGGGCGTCATGCTGCCGCATCGCGCCGTAGTGAACTTTCTGCTCGCGGTCGCCCAACGCCCTGGCCTGACGTCCGGCGACATGCTGCTGGCCGTCACCACGCTGTCGTTCGACATTGCCGTACTCGAACTCCTGCCGCCGCTCGCCGTCGGCGCCACCGTGCTGCTGTCCAGCCGCGAACAAGCCGCCGATGGCTTCGCCCTGCGCGACCTGCTGCAAACCCACCCGGTCACGGCCCTGCAAGCCACGCCGAGCACTTGGCGCTTGCTGTTCAGCGCAGACTGGGCGGGCCATAGCAAGCTCAAAGCCCTGGTCGGCGGCGAACCCCTGCCTGCCGACCTCGCCGCGCAGTTGCAGCGCAGTTGCGGCGCGGTGTGGAATATGTACGGCCCGACGGAAACCACCGTGTGGTCCACTTGCTGGCGGGTGCAAGACGGCGCCGCAGGCATCGCCATCGGCACGCCGCTGGCCAACACCCAGGTGTGGGTGCTCGACCCTCGCGGCAATCTTTGCCCGATTGGCGTGCCCGGCGAAATCCACATCGGCGGGGCCAGCGTCGCCCTGGGCTATTGGCAACGTGAGGCGCTCACGGCGGATCGTTTCGTGTCCGACCCGTTTTCCACCGAACCCGGCACCCGCCTATACCGCACTGGCGACCGTGGCCGCTGGCGCAACGACGGCCAGCTCGAACACCTCGGGCGGCTCGACTTCCAGGTGAAGCTGCGCGGCTTTCGCATCGAGCTGGGCGACATTGAAACCCACCTCACCCATCACCCCGAAGTCGCGCAGGCGGTGGCGATGGTGCGCGAAGACACCCCGGGCGATGCCCGGCTGGTGGCCTATGTGGTTCCGCGATCCGCACAGGTGGAGTTGGACCCCGCGCAGTTGCGCAAGCATCTGCAGCAAGACCTGCCCGCCTACATGATTCCGCAGCACATCGTTGCGCTGCAGACGCTTCCACTCTTGCCCAACGGCAAGATCGACCGTAAGCGCCTGCCATCGCCTCAACCAGATAGCGCCCTTCCCGATGCTCAGCGTGTATTGCCACGCAACGCCACAGAGCAGTTGGTTATGGACGTGATGGAAAAAGTGCTCAAGCTGCCTTCATTGAGCGTGCATGACGACTTTTTCGCACTGGGCGGGCACTCCCTGCTGGCGGCGCAACTGGTTGCGCAACTCAGCAAAAAGTTCGATCTCCACCTGCCCTTCCGCCTGGTGTTTGAAGCGCCGACTGTGGCGCACATGGCTCAGGAAATCGAGCGCCGCTTGCACGACAGCGGCGCCAAGCGCATTGCCCTGCGCCACGATCCATTACGCAACAGCGCTCCGCTCACTGCCCAGCAGGAACGCCTTGCCTTCATGGAGGAACTTCACCCGGGGCGCGTCACTTACAACACGCCCTCGGCGCACCGCTTGCGCGGCCCATTCGATCTTGATGCCTTCGAGGCGGCCTTGCGTGCCGTCGTGCGCAAGCAGCCGGTTTTGCGCACAGTAATCGAGAAAACCGCGGACGGACTGGTCCAGCGAGTCCTCGCCGAAGTGGATGTGTCCATCCCGTTCGAAGATCTCACCGCCATAGCCGAGCAAGAGCGTGAAGCCGAACTGATGCGTCGTCTGCAGAACATTGTTGATCGTCCGATTGACATTCACGCTGCGCCCCTGTTTCGCGTGGCGCTGTACAAGCTCGGCCCACAGGAACATGCCTTTTTGTTCATGCCGCACCACATCATTTGGGATGGCTGGTCATTCGACCTGCTCTACACCGAAATGGCCGCTGAGTATTCAGCCCGTACCGGATCCCCATCCATCACGCCCCCGCCGCTGCCTGCGACTTATGCCGACTACGCCTATTGGCAGACCGAGTGGATGCAAAGCGAGACCTTTCGTCAGCAGTTGAACACCTGGAACGCGCATATCAACAGCCTGCCGATTCCCAAAGCACCCAACACCGACAAACCTCGCAGCGCAGGCATGACAGGTGAAGGCGCCTCCGCCTGGGTGCGTATCGACAAGGCGTCCACGGAAGCATTGCGCGGTATCGCGTGCAAGGCCGATGTCACCATGACCATGCTGGCGCTGGGCATTTACGCCGCCATGATGACCCAAGTCGCTGGCAGTTCCACCATATCCGTGGGGGTTCCGGTACGCGGTCGCACCATGGCCGAAGTCGAATCGGTCATGGGTTTTTTCAACAATCTGGTTCCCATCCAGTTGCAGTTGAATCCTGCCGAGTCCATCACTTCGCTGCTGGGACGGGTAAAACAGGAATTTCTGACCTCGCTGAACTATCAGGACATTCCTTTCGAGCGTCTGGCCATGGAACCGGAAATGATGACCCGTTCCAAGCGCGTCGGCCTTTATCAAGTCTTGTTCTCCTTCCAGGATGCGCGCGAGCGCAACCGGCAGTGGGGCGAACTGAACCAAAGCGGTATCCTCATTTTCCAGAAGGGTGCCACGGAAGACCTCGGCCTCTGGCTCATGGAAGTTCCTTCCGGTCTGGAAGGCGGAATGACCTACAACGCGGACATTTACAACGCAGCAACCGCTGAGGCGCTGCGCTCGCGGTATCTCGAACTGGTCCAGCGCCTGATTGCCCAACCCGATCAGTCCGTGAGCGAATTGCTCGACGCTTCAGTGTCGGCATCGGCCCAGGCCCTGGTTCATTTGGCGGCAACTGAAACCCCTGCCCACATCGAGAGCCCGGTCCGCAAACCCGCCCAAAGCGCACGCACCCTCACTGCGACAGAACAAATTCTTGCCGAAATCTGGAGCCCCCTACTGGGCATACCCGCTAACGAAATCACGCCACAGGACAACTACTTCGATCTGGGTGGAGATTCACTTACGGCACTCCAGGTCATCGCGCAGCTTTATGAACGCACCGGAAAACGCGCCAATGCCAGGCTCTTGGTCTTTGAGTCGTTTGAACAATTTGCGCGCAAGCTGGACGATCAGGCGCCGGAAGTCAGCGCTGCTGCGACGCCCAAGGGCGGCTTGATCAAGCGTCTGTTTGGTGGTCTGTCGCGCAACGCCTGACAGCCCTCGCCTACCCCCGCCCCGCCGCCTCCACGCCCTGGTTCGCCAGGGCGTCGGCCTGTTCGTTGCCGGGGTCGCCGGTGTGGCCGCGCACCCAGGTCCAGCGCAGGGTGTGGGGCGCGGCGGCTTTTTCGAGGCGCTGCCACAGATCGACGTTTTTCACTGGCTTTTTATCGGCGGTGGTCCAGCCTCGGCGTTTCCAGCCGACGATCCATTCGGTCATGCCTTTGAGCACGTATTGCGAGTCGGTGTGCAGCAGCACGACGCTGGGGCGCTTGAGGGCTTCGAGCGCCATGATGGCGGCCATCAGTTCCATGCGGTTGTTGGTGGTCTGCAGCTCGCCGCCGTGCAGGGTTTTTTCATGGGCGCCGCTGCGCAGCACCACGCCCCAGCCGCCGGGGCCGGGGTTGCCTTTGCAGGCGCCGTCGGTGTAGATGATGATCTCGTTGTCGGATTCTGTGGTCATAGGATTCAGATTTTTGATTTCGCCCGGCGCTGCGCGATGGGTCGCAGCGCCACGGCGCGGCGCTGGGTGCGCAATTGCACCTTGCCGACCAGACGCATGGCGGGCACGCGCTTGATTGCCGCAAGAAAATACACCGCGCCGAACACGGGCCACCAGCGGTCTCCGGCCTGGTCCATGAAGCGCCAGCGGTGCAGCCATAGCGGCGAGCACAGCGCGGGGCGGTAGCAGCCAAAGCGGCCTTGGGTGACTTCAAAGCTGAGCAGCCGCAGCCAGTCGCGCACGCGGCGGGGGGCGAGAAATTCGCCGTGCTGCGGCAGATACCAGCCGCCGCCCACGCGCCCAACGAGTTGTCGCATGCCCCACAGGCTCCAGGTGTTGAAGCCGCTGATGACGATCTGCCCGCCGGGCACCAGCACGCGGTCCACTTCGCGCAGGCAGGCGTGCGGATCGTCCACCCACTCCAGCGTGTGCGGCAGCACGACCAGATCGAGCGACTGGGCGGGAAACGGCAGCGCGGTGAAGTCGCATTGCAGATGCTCGGTATGAATGGCGTGAGCGTCGGCGGGCTGCGGCTCGGGCGCAAGCTGTGCGTTTTCGGCCGCCACGCCCACGGCGTCCACCAGGCCGGGCTCGGCATAGACCGGCTCGCCGCCGTAATGCTCGGGCAGCAGGCAGGCCGGGCGCACGCCGGGCAGATCGGGCTGGGCCGACTCGGCGCCGTCGAGCGCCAGCCAGCGATGCGGCATGCGGTTGTGCGCCAGCCCCTGCAAAGCCGGGTTGCCGAGTTGCAGCGCGTGATAGCCGAAAATGTCGGTCACCACGCGGTCAATCTGGCTCTGCTCCCAAGCCAGGGCATAGCGACCGGGAGGCGTCTGCAACCAGTGCTGCAGACTCATCAACGGCCACAGATCGGAGTCACCATGCATACAGAAGCGCTTGCTGCCTTTCGCGATAACTACATCTGGTTGATCCGGCCCGGCGCGAACGATCCTCGCACTTTGGTGGTCGACCCGGGCGACGCCGCGCCGGTGATCGACGCCCTGGAACGGGGCGGCCTGGAACTGCGCGGCATTCTAGTCACCCACCATCACAGCGACCACGTGGGCGGTATTCGCGAGCTGCTGCAGTGGTGGCAGGCGAGGCACCCTGCCGATGCGCCGCCCGTCTGGGGGCCGGCCGCCGAGACCATTCCCGCACGCACGCAGGCCATGCGCCAGGGCGATGTGTTCTCGCCGCCGGGTTGGCCCCTGCGTTTCGAAGTGCTTGAAGTGCCGGGCCACACCCTGGGGCATATCGCCTATGTGGCCACAGCACTGCAGGGTGAGGGGCCGCCGTCGCTGTTCTGCGGCGACACGCTGTTTTCCGCCGGCTGCGGCCGTCTGTTTGAAGGAACTCCGGCCCAGATGCACCATTCTTTAAACAAACTGTCGCAACTCCCTGAAAATACGACAGTAAATTGTGCCCACGAGTACACCCTCTCTAATCTACAATTCGCACGGGCTGCTGATCCCCTGAATGAGGCGGTGGCGGCGCACCAGAAACGGTGCCTGGCCTTGCGCGCCGAAGGGCTGCCCACCTTGCCGAGCCATATCGGCCTGGAGAAGCAGATCAACCCGTTCCTGCGCACCGACCAGCCCGGCGTGCTGCAGGCGCTGGAGCAGCACAGGGGCCAAAAGCCCCAAGACGCGGTGCAGGCGCTGGCCTGGCTGCGAGAGTGGAAAAACGATTTCAAGGGGTGAAAACCGATGCGGCAACTGAGACGACTGCGATTTTGGGCTTTGGGTGCAATGGTCGCCATGGCCGCCGGATGCGCCGCCGTCCCTCCCTCCGAAAAAACCGCCGCCTCATCTCTAACCCCGCCGCCCAGCAGTTCTACCGCCGCCGCTTCCGCAACCGCTGAACCCGCCACACCACTCAAGGCCGAGGTGGTCGGCAACAACGCCGTCACTCCCGCCGAGCAAACCGCGCTGCAAGACGACGCCAAAGACATCACCCCGCAGTACAACGACATCTGGCAGCGCATCCGCGCCGGTTTCGCCATTCCCAATATGGACAGCCCGCTGGTGGGGCAAGCCGCGCAGTGGTACACCACCCGGCCCGACTATGTCGCCCGCATGACCGAGCGCGCGCGCAAATACCTCTACTACACCGTGCAGGAAGTACAAAAGCGCGGCATGCCCACCGAGCTGGCGCTGCTGCCCTTCATCGAGAGCGCCTACAACCCCGACGCGCGCTCGGTGGCGCACGCCGTGGGCATGTGGCAGTTCATTCCGTCCACGGGCAAGCACTACAACCTGAAGCAGAACATGTTCCAGGATGACCGCCGCAGTGTGCTGGCCTCGACCAACGCCGCGCTCGACTATCTGCAGAATCTCTACAACATGTTCGGCAACTGGCAGCTCGCCCTGGCCGCTTACAACTGGGGCGAAGGCAGCGTGCAGCGCGCCATTGCCTACAACAAGGCGCACAACCTGCCGGTCGATTACCAAGACCTGCGCATGCCCAACGAAACCCGCAACTACTACCCCAAGCTGCAGGCGGTGAAAGACATCATTTCCGACCCGGCCAAGTACGGCATCACCCTGCCCGACATTCCCGATCATCCCTACTTCAAGGCCGTCACCATCACACGCGATATCGACGTGTCGCTGGCCGCCAAACTGGCCGGCCTGACGCCCGACGAGTTCCGCTCGCTCAACCCCTCCTACACCAAGCCGGTGATCTTGGGGGCGACCAACCCGCGCATCCTCTTGCCGTACGACAACGCCACGCACTTTGCCCAAGCGCTGCAGTCTTACAACGGCCCGCTGTCCACCTGGACGGCCTACACCGTCAAGGCCACTCAGTCGCCGATGCAACTGGCGAGCGACCTCAAGGTCAGCGAAGCCGTGCTGCGCGAGACCAACGACATTCCGGCGCGGCAGCTCATCCGTGCCGGTTCGACCGTGCTGATTCCGAAGGCGGATGACGGCAGCAACAAGAACGTCAGCGCGGCTGTCGCCGAAAACGCGGTGCTGGCCTTTGCGCCCGAAGCTCCCCCTGGGCGTCGCATGGTGCTGCGCGTCGGTCGATATGGCGACTCGGTGCAAGGCGTGGCGCATCGCTATCACCTCAGCCCGCTGCAAGTGGCGCAGTGGAACCGCACGACCGAGCGCGGCATCTTCCGCAAGGGTCAGTTCGTGACCATTTACGTCACGCACACCCCGCGCATTTTCGTGGCTGAGCGCAAGGCCGACGAGCGGCGCATCGTGGCCGAGCGCAAGGTGGTCAAACGGCGCGTGGTGGCCGAACGCAAACCGCAGGTCAAGCGCCGCAACATCGTGCGCAAGCCTGTCAAGGTCGCCGAGCGTCAGCGCAAAGAACTGCACTACAGCGTGCAGACGCGGGATAAGAAGCTGATCGACGTCGCGCAGCAGTAAGCGCGATCACGCGATCAGACCGCGCCGTCCTGCCGCAGCGCGGCGATCTGTCCGGCGTCCAGACCCAGTTCGGCCAGCACCTCATCGGTATGCGCTCCCAAGGCGGGGCCGAGCCAGCGCGTGGCGCCGGGCGTGGCTGACAAGCGGGGAGCGGGCGCGGGCAAATCGACCGGCGTGCCGTCGGCCAGAGCGTGCGGCTCGATCATGCCGCGCGAGCGAAACTGGGCATCGGCCACCACGTCGGCAATGCTGTAGATGCGGGTGGCGGGCACCTCGGCCGCGCGCATGGCCTGCACGATGGCCTCGGGCTCTTGTCCCGCAGCCCATTGCTGTATGGCCGCATCGATCTCGTCGGCGCGGGCCATTCGGCCTGGATTGCGCGCCAGCCCGGCGTCATCGGCCATATCGGTGCGGCCGATGGCCAGCATGAGACGCCGGAAAATCGCATCGCCATTGCCAGAAATCTGCACCCACTCGCCGCCCTTGCTTCGGTAGACGTTGGACGGCGTGATGCCCGGAATGCTCGTTCCCGTGCGCTGCCGCACCGTGCCGTCGTAGCTGTATTCCATCAGCGTGCTTTCCAGCAGATTGAACACGCTCTCGGTCAGTGCCACATCGACCACCTGCCCTTCCCCGCCCTGCTCCCCGTTCCACCGCCCGCCGGTGGCGTCGCGGTGGCGCAGCGCCATGAGCGCGCCCATGGTGGCGTGCAACGCCGCGATGGAGTCGCCCAGCGACAGATTGGCGCGCATGGGCGGACGATCAGGGTCGCCGGTGACGTAACGCATGCCGCCCATGGCCTCGGCAATGGCCCCGAAGCCCGGCTGCATGCGCATCGGCCCGGTCTGGCCGAAGCCAGAAATGCGCACCATCACCAGACTGGGGTTGACGGCGCGCAGATCGTCCCAGCCCAGGCCGAGCTTTTCGAGTGCGCCGGGACGCATGTTCTCCACCACCACATCGGCCCGCGCCGCGAGCTGCAGCACGATGTCGCGGCCCTGCGGGTGTTTGAGATTGACCGTGATGCAGCGTTTGTTGCGCGCCTGCGCGGTCCACCAAAGCGACTCGCCTTTGTGCAGCTTGCGCCAGCTGCGCAGCGGGTCGCCGCCCGGATCATCGCCGCGTGCGGGCGACTCGATCTTGATCACATCCGCGCCGAACTCGGCCATCAGCCGGGTGGCAAACGGCCCGGCAATCAGACTGCCGAGTTCGAGCACACGCAGGCCGTCAAGCGCACTGCGCGCAGGCTGCGTTGAAGTGACCGAGTTATCCATAGAACGGGGCAAACAACAGGGCGAAGTTGACCAATAGCGCCAGCCCCCACACCGCCGAGCGCAACGAGGCGCGGTCGTTGAGATAGCACCACAGATAGATCGCGCGCAACACCAGCCAGGCGATCAGCAGGCCGTTGATCAGTTCCAGCGGCGCTTTCAGGTACAGGGCAAACAAGGCCGCGGCAAACAGAAAGGGCAAGGCCTCGAAGCTGTTGGCCTGCGCTGCGTTGGCGCGGCGTCTGCGCGGGTCGGTCTGCCGCTCCAGCCACAGCCGGGGCTCGTTGTTGTCGTAGCGGTTTTCCTTGGAGCGAAAAGTGCCCGACTTGGCCTTGCCCGCCGCAACGATGGGCAGTTGCGAGGCAATGAGCAGCAGGATGGCGGTGAGCAGCATGGGGGGATCTCCGGGGTGAATGTGCAGCATACAAAAACCAAGGGCCGACTGCTGTCGGCCCTTGGCACTACCGTCGCGTTCGGCCGGAATCAAACCTCCGGCGCGCGATCTTCAGGGAGCAGAAACTGATTTCACGTCGTTAGCCCGCGTAGTCTGCGGCCACGGTTGCATCCTGCTTGTTGGCCATGCCCAAGGCACCGATGACCAGAGTGGCGACGATGGCGACCACGAAGTTGATCACCAGCGCGTACAAGCCGATGTAAGCCGGAATCACCAGACCGCCCACATGCAGCGCATAGCCGGATTTGTGAAAGCCCGACAGCGACGCTGCCCAGATCCCCCAGACCAAGCCAGCGGCCCAGCCCAGCAGCAGCGCCTTGGCGTCGAACCAGCGGGTGTAGATGCCCGAGACGATGGCCGGCAGCGTCTGCAGAATCAGAATGCCGCCCAGCAGTTGGAGCTGAATGGCGTAGGTCAGCGGCAGGAACACGATGAACAGCAGCGCGCCAAATTTCACCACCAGCGAGGCCAGCTTGGCCATCTCGGTTTCCTTGCCCGCGCTGCAGTTCGGATTGATATAGGGCTTGTAGATATTGCGCGTGAACAGGTTGGCCGCCGCGATCGACATGATGGCCGCGGGCACCAGCGCACCAATCGCCACCGCCGCAAAACCCACGCCGACAAACCAGCTCGGGAAGTAGTGCAGCAGCAGACCCGGCATGGCGAACTGCGGGCCGTACTGCTTGAAGTAAGGCGCCAGATCAGGCAGCTTGGCAATGCCCGAGGCATAGGCCATATAGCCGAGCAGCGCGATGAGGCCGAGCATGAAGGAATACGCCGGCAGGAACACCCAGTTGCGGCGCAGCGTGTTGGGCCCCTTGGCCGAGAGCACGGCCGTGGTGGCGTGCGGATACAGCATCAGCGCCAGCGCCGAGCCAAAGGCCAGCGTCGGATAGAACGACTGCAGGCCCAGGTTGCCGTCTTTCACCGGCGGCAGCAACAGATGCCCCTTCGGAATGGCGGCGAAGATGTGGCCGAAGCCGCCGAGCTTGTACGGCACCACGATGATGAGCGCGATCACCGTGATGTAGACCAGCAGATCCTTCACCACCGCAATCGACGCCGGTGCGCGCAGCCCGCTGGTGTAGGTAAACGCG
Source organism: Thiomonas sp. TH-17 (assembly GCF_057473305.1). NCBI lineage: Bacteria > Pseudomonadati > Pseudomonadota > Betaproteobacteria > Burkholderiales > Thiomonas > Thiomonas sp. TH-17. The sequence goes on along the minus strand of NZ_JBYCKI010000151.1, from coordinate 4,322 downwards.
GCCAGAATGATGAAGGCGATGATCAGCGGCAGATCGCCCATCAGACCATGCCCGGTCGGGAAACCCAGCCCGCCGATCACCACCTGAATGCCCACGAGTTGCAGCGCGATATAGGGCATGGTGGCGACGATGCCGGTCACGGCAATCGCCAGCGCCAGCGCCGGGCTGCCGTAGCGTCCGGCGACGAAATCGGACGCGGTGATGTAGTTGTGCTTTTTCGCTACGATCCACAGACGCGGCAGAATGGCGAACACCATGGGATACACCAGCACGGTGTAGGGCAGCGCAAAGAAACCCAGCGCCCCGGCACCGAACACCAGCGCGGGCACGGCCACGAAGGTGTAGGCGGTGTAGAGGTCACCGCCGATCAGGAACCAGGTGATCCAGCCGCCGAAGCGGCGACCGCCCAGACCCCACTCATGCAGATGGTTCATATCCCCCTTGCGCCAATGCGCAGAGAGAAAACCCAGCGCCGTGATGAACAAAAAGAGACCGACGAAAACAACGGTGGCAACGACATTCATGGCGTCAGTCTCCGCTTCCAGACGGCACGACCATCTTGTAGACGATGGCGATGAAAACCCCGGACAGCGGCACCCAGACGAGTTGCCACCAGTAGAAGAAGGGAATGCCGAACACGCTGGGTTCCAGCTTGTTGAAGTAGGGAATGGCGAGCACGGCAATGCAGGGGATCGCCAGCAGGATGAACTGCAGCGGCCCCAGTTTTTTGGGTGTGGACATGGAACGGGTCTCCAGGCTCGGCTGACGCGCCAGGGGCGGCCAACCTTCGGTTTTTTCACCAGCATTCATCGCCGGTGCGCTGACGTGTCGGAGATTAGCCCAGCCGTTTACAAATTCGGGTATCCGAATGTGTCATTCGCAAGCAGGAGAAAACGAACGAGCGTTCGTGAGGGTTTCTACTGAGGGTGAGTCAAAAAATCAGCGGATCTGTTCGGTCGATTCCCGCTTGATCAGGATGCGCGGAATGATCAGGGCATAACCCTGCTGCTGCCAATAGATCAACTCGGTCATGGCGTTGGGCACGATTTCGATGAAATCCAGAAAATCCGCCGGGGTGTAGCCGAAATCATGCGCCGCCTGTCCGCACACCTTGAACTTCACGCCCATCTGCGCGTAATAGCGCATGCGCTCAACGGCTTCACGATAACGGTCCTGATTGCGGGTAACGGTGGCGGCAATCTCGGTGCCATGCAGCACCACCACGGCCTGCACATCTTCGGGCGAGAAGTCATAGGGCGAGGCCTGCACCGTGTTGAACACCGAGCGCACCCAGAACAGTGCATTGGAAAGGGTTGCGGGGTCGTCGAGGTAAAACTCGAACACCACTTTCATCGGCGCCTTGTAGGGCGTTTGCACCACTTGTCCAGCCGCGTTTGCCGCGCCGCTGGCCACCGCACAGAGCGCTGCGATCAATACCTGTCGTCTTGTGGCTTGCATGACATCCCCTTGCGAACCCAGATGTATCCGGGTGTAATCGATGGGGCATCGAGCGCCTAGCGGGTCAACCCGGAGGGTAAAGCAAGGATGCTCAGCCGGCGTTGCCGGACTCGACGCCCCAACGGCGCAGAGCGGCGTCGTCGGATTCGCGGGCATCGACCCACTGGCCGCCCTCGGGCGTGGTTTCCTTCTTCCAGAACGGCGCCTGGGTTTTGAGGTAGTCCATCAAAAATTCGCAGGCGGCAAAGGCCGCAGCGCGGTGGGCGCTGGCCACCAGCACCAGCACGATGTCGTCGCCCGGCAGCAGGCGGCCCACGCGGTGAATCACCGTGACACCCAGCAGGGGCCAGCGGGCCTGCGCCTCGTGCACCATGTCGGCAATGGCGCGCTCGGTCATGCCGGGGTAATGCTCCAGCTCCATCGCCTGCACATGGCCGGGGTCGCAAACGCCTGGATGATGATCGCGACAAAGCCCCACAAAACTGGCGATCGCGCCCACATCCAGCCGCCCAGCCCGCAGCGCCTGCATTTCTGCGCCAAGGTCGAACGGCTCGGTCTGGATGCGAATGGTGATCGGCTCCATGGGCTCAGCCCCCGGTGACGGGCGGAAAAAACGCGACTTCGCAGCCGGGCTGCAACGCTGTGTCACCATCGCACATGAGCTGATTGCACGCCATGCGCAGCGGTTTTTCAGCCGCCAGCGCCAGGGCGTAGCGGCCGCCCTGCGCCCGCAGCCAGTCGCGCGCCTGCCCCACGGTGAGCACCGCCTCGGGCAGGTCGTGCGTTTCTTGTGACACACCGACGATTTCGCGCACGCTGGCGAAATAGCGAATCTGGACGAGCATGGGTCAGCCCTGCAACAAGATGGAAAACGGAAGGTAGCGCAGCACATCGCCGCGGGCGATGGGGTGCTGCGGCGGGTTGTCCACCAGGCCGTCGGCCCAGACGGTCGAGGTGAGCACCGCGGAATTCTGCGAGGCAAACAACTCGGCCTCGCCTTGCGCATTGAGCCGAACGCGCAGATATTCGCGGCGCCTGTCCGGCTTGGGCCAATCGAACGCGGCGCGCACCGGCAGCGTCTGCACTGCGGTTTGCCCGGCACCCTGCAAGGCGAGCAAAAAGGGCCGCACGAACAGCAAAAAGGTCACGAAGCTCGACACCGGGTTGCCCGGCAGACCGATGAAGGCGGCTTCGCCCCGTTCTTCGCCCTGATTTTCGCTGCGGCGCAGATGGCCGAAGGCCAGCGGCTTGCCGGGCTTCATGGCGATCTGCCACAGATCGAGCGCGCCTTCGGCCTGCACCGCAGGTTTGACGTGATCTTCCTCGCCCACCGACATGCCCCCGGTGGACACCACGAGGTCGTGGCCCAGCGCGGCTTGGCGCAGCACGGCGCGGGTGGCCTCGAGCTGATCGGGCACGATGCCGAAATCGGTCACCTCGCATCCCGCAGTTTCCAGCAGGGCACGGATGACAAAGCGGTTGGAGTTGTAGATGGCGCCGGGGCGCAGCGGCTCGCCGGGCATGGCGAGTTCGTCGCCGGTGAACAAAATCGCCACACGCGGCTTGCGACGCACTCGCAGCGAGGCCACTCCCACGGAAGCGGCCAGCCCAAGATCCTGCGGCCGCAGGCGTTGCCCGGCTGCGAGCACCACGCTGCCAGCCGCCACATCCAAGCCGCGCCGCCGCACCCAATCGCCAATCTTTGGCTGCGTGTTGATGCACACCGCATCGCCCTCGACGACGCATTGCTCCTGCATCACCACGGCGTCTGCGCCCAGTGGAATGAGCCCGCCGGTAAAAATGCGCGCTGCCGTTCCCGGCTGCAAGGGCTGCGGCACGGCACCGGCCGGAATGCGCTGGCTCACCGGCAGGCGGGCGCCCGCGGCAGACACATCGGCGCTGCGCAAGGCATAGCCGTCCATCGCGGTGTTGTCAGCCGGGGGCACGTCGATGGTGGAGCGCACCTCTTGCACCAACACCCGACCGAGGGCGGACGAAAGCGGCAGTGTCTCAGTCTCGCTGATCGCGCTCGCAGCGGCGAGCAGACGCTGTAGAGCGACATCAGGGTCGATCAGGGGAGAGGCAGGAGCAGTCATGGCTGATACTCGAATTTGGGGGCATTGTCCGTCAACCAGTCGGCCACGGCAGCCGGGGCGTTGATGTCGAGGACGGCGGCAGGGGCGGGCTGCGGGAGTTGCTGCGGCGAGTCGGTGGCGATGGCGAGAACCTGCGCATCCTCGGGATAGCAGACCGGGCGCCCGGTGCTGGCGCGCCACACTTCAACCTTGGGGAGCAGGGCCTGCTTGAAGCCTTCGACAAACACCCAGTCAGCGGCTGGATCGAGCATGGGCAAAAGCTCGGGCACCCCAAGCTCTTGCGGCTCAGGCAGACGGCGCTGCAGCGTGATCAGGCGGTCAGACGCGGCCAGCACCTCAAACGCACCGGCCTCGCGATGCCGCCAGGTGTCTTTGCCCGGATGGTCGAACTCGAAGCGGTGGTGCGCGTGTTTGAGCACCGACACCCGCAACCCCTGCTGCACGAAGCGCTTGACCAGCGCCTCGACCAAGGTGGTCTTGCCGCAGCCGGAAAACCCGGCAAATCCGACAACCTTCATCAGGAGCCCGCCAACCCCGCGCCGCAGTGCATCGCTATGTAGGACTTCACCGCATCCACCTCGACCGGCATGACGGCAAAGCGCTGCGGGCGGCGTTCGAGGTCTTCGAGCCCGGCCGGGCGCTGCGGGCAGGTACCCACGGCCTCTTGCAGAGTTTCGGGGAACTTGGCGGCCAGCGCCGTTTCGAGCACCAGCATGGGCACGCCCGGCTGACTATGTTCGCGCGCCACTTTCACGCCGTCGGCGGTAT
>NZ_JBYCKI010000150.1:0-4085 GCF_057473305.1 Thiomonas sp. TH-17 | reverse complement strand
GCGGCTTCGAACAGGCTTTGGCCGATTTCTCCTTTACCCGCCAGCAGAGCCTCGCTGCCCCGGGTTAAGCCTTCCATATCCAGGCCGAACAAGGAGCGGTAGAGTCCTTCGTCTAAACCTCCGAGCAGCCGAGAAAGCGCATCTTCTGACAGTGGTTGATCGGTCAGCTCCGCGCCGGTTTCTTCATCCAATGCAAACAGTGTCTGCTTGCGGGCCTTGCGACGCATGACGGACAGTCGCGATCCTTGGTCGGTGACCAAGGTCGCGCCAACGCGCAATTGAGGGTACGGATGCAGAAAATTGTCTGTGGTGCGGTCCTCGATACCAAATAACAGGCCAGTCAGCGCCCTCAGGGTGGTGGACTTACCGGCCTCGTTTGGGCCGTAGATCACGTGAAAATTTGCACCGTCACTGAAGTCGAGGTGACGCTCTGAAAATGCACCATAGGCCTTGAGGTAGAGACGTGCGATCTTCACGAGGTCGTTCCTTCACCGGACAGACGCGCAATCAGTTCCCCCTCGACCTCGTACAGGAGTTCGGTGAGCACGTCAGGAGCATTTAAAAGTAGGGCATGTGGCCCTTCCCTGAGTTCCACCGGCAGCTTTTGTTGCAAGTCCTGGATTGTCTCCTCAGCCATTACCCCTCGCGCCGCATTATCGGACGCCAAGCCACGCAGTTCGCGAACCAGTAGGCCCAGCGGATCATCACGCTCGGCGATGCGGTCGAGATCCAACTGGGGGCGTGTCGTCAGTTCGACCTTCTCAATCCAGACTTGCGCATTTGATGCCTCAATCGCCGCACTGCGCAGTTGCTGCTCCACAGTCTCCGGCTGGATTGCGAGCACGCGGTGCAACGGCCCTCTCCCGGCAATCTGGACCCTGATTGCTAGTGTTCGGCCTTCTGCTTGGGCGAGTCGACCGCGAATTCCCACTGCGGCAGCATCCAGGAGGGCATCCAGGTCAGGCAGTGAGGCGATGTCGAGTGACAGGGTTTCCCAGCGCATGACATCCAATGCAATGGCTTGATGTTCCAGCACCATGCCGTTCTCGACCGTTAATAGAGAGCAGCCTTTGGCGCCAAATTCTCGGATGTGTCTTCCTTGCGTATTGCCTGGATAAACCACCCACGGCTCGCGCGAAACTATTTCCGCCGCATGGACGTGTCCCAACGCCCAGTAGTCGTAACCCTTGCCCTGGAGGACGGACAAGGTCGTGGGGGCATAGCTGTCGTGTCCGGGGCGACCATTCAGGGATGTATGGAGCAGCCCGATGTTGAAGCAGTCCGGAATGGAGGCCGGATAGGCAGAAGCAAGATCATCCAGCACGGCGGGCGTGGCAAAACTCTGCCCGTGAACGGCGACACCAATCTGGTCGAGAACGACGGTCTCGGGCTTCGCGTCATTAAACAGATGCACATTGCGCGGTAGGCGTAGGGACTTGGTGAGTTTGCTTGCCGCGTCGTGATTACCGCGCACAATGACAACCGGGATACCTTCTTCGGCAAGTTGCGTTACCCCTTTGACGAAAAAAAGCCCAGTACTGTGGTCTGGCCAGTCACCATCGTAGAGGTCACCGCCAATTACGACGAGGTCAACGCGCTCGCGCAAGGCAGTGGCGACCAAGTTTTCGAAGGCGCGACGGGTGGCCCCGCGAACATCATCAACTGGCGCACCCTCATACCGATCGAGGCCGCGCAAGGGGCTGTCGAGGTGCAGGTCAGCGGCGTGTAGAAAGCGCATTTTGTTGATGATCGCCCCGGCAGAGTGGAAAAGAATCACAGCATTCGATGATTGTATTGTCATATTGAAAAATTTGCACTATCTTGCCTTGGTTTGACGATTCCTGGTAGAAACTATGCCGAAAAGCCCCCATGAAGGCGAAATTCTTACCATCAAGCAGGTCGCTGAATATCTGAAGGTCACCGAACGGACAATCTATCGGTTGGCTGCTGTCAAGAAGATTCCGGCCTTTAAGGTCGGTGGGACGTGGCGGTTTTCGCGCGCGGACATCGGCAGTTGGATCAAACAGCAGTCTTCGGTGGATCAAGAGGATGACAGCTCTGGCTCAGCGAAAGGCGGGCACTGACCATGAGACTGATCCACAATACCGGTGCGGATCGAGTCATCGACCTCATGCGCCCGCACCTCCAGCGCGGCAGTCAGCTCGGGCTTGTCTCGCCCTCGTTCTCTCTTTTTGCGTTCGCTGAACTGCGCGACGCGCTGGCAGGGCTGGAGAAAGTCCAACTGATCCTGCCGCCCGACGATGAGGGGCTTGAATTCCTCGGCGGTGAAGGTGACCGAGCTACTCGCAACCGCCTGCAAGCCCGTTGGCTCGCGGTTCAATGCGCGAAGTGGATCAGCGACAAGGTAGAGCTGCGCCGGGCATTGGGGCCGGTACCCCAGGGTGCGGCGGTAATGCGCAAGCCCGACGCGACCCCTGAGCAGGTAGTGCTGGGCTCCTTTGCGTTCAGTACGGATGGTCTCGGTGTGACCCCAGGTAACCCGCTGAGCCTGATCCAGGCGTCCGAGTCAGCCGATGACGCAAGCCAACTTGCTCGTTGGTTTGATCAGCAATGGACGGCCTTGTGCGCCCAGCCCGATACGCGCGCGGCGCTGATTCAAGCCTTGCAGGCGATGGGGGAACACCGCGATCCGCTCACCGTATACACGCTTATCCTGCATCACCTGTTTAGTGGCTGCGGTGACGAGATGGACGAAGAGCGCATCGTCAAATCCGCCACCGGCATCCGCAACGCCGTGGTGTGGAAGAAGCTCTTCAAGTTTCAACGCGATGGCGTGGTGGGTGCTATCGACAAGCTGAACCGTTTCGGCGGCTGCATCATCGCTGACAGCGTCGGCTTGGGCAAAACCTTCGAAGCGCTGGCAATCATCAAGTACCACGAGCTGCGCAACGACCGGGTGCTGGTGCTGGCGCCTAAGCGCCTGCGTGACAACTGGACGCTCTACAAGGCCAACGACAAGCGGAATGTGCTGGCCGCCGACCGCCTCAACTACGACGTTCTGAACCATACCGATCTCTCACGCGATGACGGCTCTTCGGGCGACATCGACTTGTCCCACGTGAACTGGGGCAACTACGACCTGGTAGTGATCGACGAGTCGCACAACTTCCGCAACAAGGCCACGCACAAGGGAAAAGAGTCCCGCTACGATCGCCTGATGCGCAGAATCATCAAGGAGGGCGTCAAGACGCGTGTCCTGATGCTGTCCGCCACGCCGGTCAACAATCGCCTCGCCGATTTGCGCAACCAGATCGCCTTCGTCACCGAAGGGGACGACACCGCCCTGCTGGAACATGGCATTGCGAGCATCGAAGCGACCACGCGCAAAGCGCAAGCCCAGTTCAATCGCTGGCTGGATATGGGTGAGTCGGACAAGACGCCGACCAAGCTGGTCGAAATGCTGGGCTTTGACTACTTCACCTTGCTGGATCATCTCACCATCGCCCGCTCGCGTAGGCACGTTGAAAAGTACTACGGCACCAGCGAAACAGGCCGTTTCCCAGATCGTCTGCCGCCGATAAACATCAAGGCGAATGTAGACTTGGGTGGCGAGTTTCGCGCCATCCGGGACATCAACCTGGAGATTCGACGCCTCAATCTGGCCAGCTATGCTCCGCTGCGTTACGTACTGCCACATAAGCAGGCCGCCTACGACGCCAAATACAGCACCCAGATTCGGGGTGGCGAGAGCTTCTTCCGCCAGACAGACCGTGAGGAAAGTCTGATTCACCTGTTGCGCGTGAACGTGCTCAAGCGCATGGAAAGTGCAGTGTCGTCCTTCACTCTGACCGTCCAGCGGCAGCTGAAGGACGTGGAGACCACCCTCGCGCATATCGAGGAACACGCTGACGACGTCGAAGAAATCGACATCGCTGACGTCGACATCGACGACCCGGCCTTCGAGACCCTGCTGGTGGGGCGCAAGGTCAAGGTGCTGCTCAGTGATGTCGATCTCATCCGCTGGAAACAAGACCTGATCGAAGACCGCAACCGTCTGGCCACGCTGCTGGCAGCGGCCAGGCAGGTCGATGCCGCACGCGACGCGAAGCTCGCCAAACTGCGCG
>NZ_JBYCKI010000149.1:0-60842 GCF_057473305.1 Thiomonas sp. TH-17 | reverse complement strand
GGGCAACGCGCACTTGCTCTCTCCAATGCAAACCGTAATAAAACATGGGAGACAAGCAACTCTATTAAGTTCACTCAAGAATCAAACACTACACTAGATTTGTTGCCGCCGACTGCAGACTGCGCCAATCCATCGACAAATCGGTATCGTGAGCCATACCAATCATTGAGGAGCTCGCATGAAACTTTGGTATCGCCACTCGGTCAGCGGCTAAGTGTCCCGTCGACAGTCCTTCGAGAGTTGGCTCATTTCGGTAGCCGGCGCCAACAAGTCATGGGCAAGAAGCTTCTCCTGCAGCGGGAGTTTGACCCGTCGCGGTTTGAGGAAGCCAAAGAATCTGCCTTCACGTTCGGAAGGGCTTTGTTCGCGCGCCTTCACCATTCATTTCGGCTTGCATTGGAAACAGTAATCTTCTCCCGGCATGGCCAATTGAAATTCTCAGTAGCGAACACTTTTCTGAGCCCAGCGTAAGTCATGATCACGCGGAATCGACACGGCTACCTATATGGAATCTTTGTCGACATCCGCGTGGGTAATTCCTGCATCCCCAAAACAATTTCCCGTCGCGCCCTTCGCGCTCGACCATCTTGATGCTGCAGGACGGACAAGTCGGCACCATGTAATCACCCTCTGTCGCCACCGCTAGTAGGCGATGTTGACTCTCAGGTGTAAGCGCAGCAATCCGCGAGAGGATCTGCTCGCCACTCATCAATTCAAGCGGATTGTCTTGCGCGAATTGCAAGGCTTCTGCCGTATACCGCCCCGTTGCCATGAAGATGCCTTTAGGCACACGCTGCGCTGCCATGACGCCGAGCAGTTCGCGCACCGGCTTGACCCCGACGGTGTAACTGTTCCAGGCCTTGCATTGCACGATGGCGACGGGCTCCTCGGAGCCTGGTGCATAGAGCGTTGCGTCGACACCGCCACCCGGGGCGCCGCTTCACCTCGCGGGCAGATTCTGCAGGCTGGGATCAGGGCCGCGCTCATGCGCCGTGAGATAAGCGGCCACATCTGCCAACAGAACGCCTTGGCGACCTCCTGCGTTGGGGGTAATGCGCAGCGTGCACGTGCCACGGCTCAGCGCCTTGCGAAGTCCACCGGGTGTCGTGCCCAGCAGTTTGTGAAGCGCGGGGTCAGAAAGCGACAGCCACGGCGCGTATTCTTGGGCAAGCAGTTGGTCGAAAATTTCGGCGGGAGTCATTTTTGCTCTCCTTCAGTTGATATGAGGGAGAACAGGGCACACGGGAAATTCGATTTCGCCGCAAAACTGGCGGAATGCGAAGGCATCGTGTTTTATCCAAATAAATAACGGCATTCGTAACTGAAAATCCTACAAAGCGCCTGTAAAAAGATTGAAAATTTTTTTATAGGCGGCGTGCCGGCGGCTGAGCTGGGTTCAGATGCGCCGGTTCTTGCACTGAATCCAGCGGCAGGCACGAGCGCTGGGGCGTATATGCGGGTCCCCCGCGGTTGCGCAATGAGAATGCGACCTAGGCAATCTGTGGGGCGCATCTTGGCTGCCCACTCTTGGTAAGGGGGCGTGGCGGGCTGTTGGGCACTCCTTGCCGAACTCACAGCGCACTATGTTCACAAACATGCGTTCGGCGTCCAAAACGATTGGCACGGCCTGGTCGGTTTGCCTCCACTTTCTCTGCTCATTGCGCCAAACAGACAGGCGCTATGAAGTACCGACGTCTTGAGCAGAGAGCCGTTCTTCAACGCGACCGATGATGTCGCTCGCCGCAATGCCAAGACCTCCGGCTATGCGCAAAATCAAGGCCAGGGACGGCTGGCGCTCGCCGCGCTCCAGCTTGCCGTAATAGGAACGGTCAACGTTCGCCCGCAATGCGAACTGGTCTTGCGCGATCGACTGCCGCACCCGTTCGGCGCGAATGACCTCACCGAAAACGGCGGCAGCCATTGGCTCGAACGAGGTCGCGCGGCGCGTGGGGGACTGAGGCTTGGCAGCAGAAGGTGAACGTTGGGGCACAGACAGAGGATGCCGACCGTGCTACTCTATTGGCCACGGTATATATGCCGTATTGCACAGAATGACCAAACCTTGTCGCCATGCCGAATCACCCTCCACCTAAACGCCCAAACACCTCGATTGCGCAAGAAAAGTCAGAGCCGGCGCCCAATGCCATGCAGGAGCGCTCAGGCCGCGCGAAGCTCGTGGCGCCGGTTGTCGCGCAACCACCGGCCGCCGCACTCCCTTGCAATCTCACAGACGCGCTGCTGGAACTGGTCGCGCGCGATCTGGACACAGTGTTGGACGAGAATGGGGCCGAGGATCCGGATAGCCAATTCCTGATTGCGCCCTTGGCCCTCGTCTTCCACATCCTTGTCGGACAGCGCAATGGCGCCGGGTTCACGGTGTCTCTGGAAGATTTTTTGCCCATACTGCGAGACTATCGGGCGGAAATCGGGTTGGAGCTGTTAAAGCGCCGGGCAGGCGTGCAGTTCAACCCAGCCACGATGACAACAATATTCAGCCAACGCGAAATCACCTTCCATTTTTAGCGCTGCCCCAACATCCCTGACAGACTCGGGGCCGCAGGAAACAACCCAGGCGGAATTTTGAGCCTAATAATTTGCCAGGGCGTTGTTGCGCGGCTTCCGAACGACCGATCGCAGTACCAAGCGGCCGTGCATCACGATGGCGTGGAGGCGCGCTGCGGGGCGATAAATGGCCCTCTGGCAGAGGAGATGGCGGATTTGCTGAGCTTGCCGCTTGTTCAGCAAGTAAATGCGCGCGACATCGTGCAACCAAGCATGTCCTCCATCTCCATCCTGAGCTAAGGCCTGCCGATTCGTGCGCGCTTGCTGGAGGGAGCCGCCTTTGGCGGGAGGTGTGGCGTTCAGCCGCACCTCGCCCGACCCCGGCAGGGGGAGGGCCAGGGGAGCCACGAAGGGCGAGTTGGACACAGCCCGCAGGGGCCTGCACCGTACAGGTGCAGGACGACGACGCGTGAGCGGTCGGCGCTGTGGCAACGAGAGGCGGCCCAAGCCGCCGGACCTGAAGTGGGGGCGGAGCCCCCGCCCCGGCGCGAAGCGCTCGGGCACCCTGGTTGACCCGAAGCCGCACAGCGGCAAGGGCAAGCGGCTGGGATTGCCGAGAGGCAAGGCCAGGCGCGCAGGGCCGCCCCGTTCAGGGGCGTGTCTCAAGCAGGGTGCCCGAGCGTCAGCGAGGGGGCGGCGGCAAGCAACGCGCGCAGGCGGCGCAGCCGCCGGAGGCAACACAGCCGCGATGTGAGGGGCGTCCAGCCCCGAAAGCCTCGCTCAACCCGCTAGGGCGGCGTCCAGCCGTCCGCCGCAGGCGGATTGGAAGAGGCGGCAACGCTGATGGGGCGCAGGAGCCGCAGGCGACGAAGTGCGGGTTGGTGCCGTGCGTTTACCGCACGCGCAACACGGCGATCGCATAAGGACACGTGCGGTAAACGGATACCGCACGCGTGATTTGCGGTAAATGGGCCCGGGCGGCGTTCGGTATGAGCCAAGATATTTTTTGCACGGGTGTCCTGTTCAGGCAATGCAGATTTCCGGAGATTGCTATGAACGACGTCGGCCTCGACTTTGATTTTGAGCTCAACCCAAACCTCGACACCAACCCCAAACTGAACCCGAACAATGGAGTCCATGCCCGCTCGATCGGCCTCGTGCAAGAGGCTGCGGCGTTGGTGTGGACAGCTCGCTGGGGTTATACATCCTCGACCGTGATCGCCATGCTCACCAACAAACAAGCGCCCCCGCGCTTGGTGAAAGCTAGGCTTCTGAAAAAGGACGCCATGCGCAACCCGCGGGCTGCGGCGCAGGCGGGGTTGACCTTGACGCCTGCTGGACTGAGGCGCGCCGAAATCCTGCTGCAACGGGTGCGCCAGCACACGGTATTCTCGCAACTGGCAGAACAGCGCGGCTTCGGTCCGTTGTTGTTGGACCGCTCCGCCCCGAGGCTTCAAGGTGGCCGGATGCGCTCATGGACGTTTGACCATGACATCAAGCTGCAAACTCTGGTCGCAAGCTGGACGCGGGAGTACTACTCCCAGCTTGAAACCTTTACCCGGTTTCAGCCGGTTGGCTTGCGGACCACCGCAGAGCTTGAGCGGGCCATCCGGCGTCCCGGCGACCGGATCGTCGATTTCCAGCTGTTTGCCCCACACCCAGATGGCTTCGGAAAGTCGCGTTTTCATCTGGAGTTTGAGAATTCCAGGAAAAGGCAGGATGAGGTCGACCGCATGCTGGCGCAATGGAGCTACTTGCTGGCCAACACCGCAGCGAATGTGATGGTGTTATGTGGCGACAGGATGTTGTTCAAGGCGTGGCAGAGTGACACCACCAAGCTTGATGTCCCGGCTTATGTGCGAACGGATCAGCGCAAATGGCGCAAAACCGATCGGAACCTTGCCATTGACCTGCCGAGGGAGCGGTTCTTCGTGCAACGGGTGAATTGGGACGCGGTCAGGCAGTTGATCGCGCACCCGCCGCGGCGGGCATGAGAACGGGGCCAAGGCCGCCGACAGGATGCCGCTGGACCCCGACGCACTGCCGGCATGCGGTGCAACGCCCTCGACGTCGGACCGCTGCTTCGCAAGGATCGATGGGCACGAGTGAGCGCCCCACATATATCCTAGGAAATAGATCTTATTTCTTAGAAAATAGGAAATAATTTCTAAGAAATATCCCCGAGTTACTGCTGGAGCGGATCGGGAGGATCGGCCTGCGGCGAATGACTGATCATCGGCCTTTGCGATCACCCACGCGATCAAGTCGTAAGGTGTGGGCGCCGATGCCAATTTGAGCCGTGCTCCGGGTTTGCGGTGAGCCGGTCGGAGCGCAGCGAAATTCAAGCTTGACGCCGCGTGCAACTCCCTTGCCAAGGTTCAGTCGCCGATCGGCATGTGGCTCAATTCGGCATCGGCATCAACAGCAGCCCTTCAAAGCGCAAGTTCGGTAACGTCGCGTTGGACTGCTCCGGGCCAATTACAGATTGAGTGTTGTCACCCCAACTTCTGAGCCAGCTTCGCTGCGTCCATATGTGTGTACCGCTTCAGCATCGAGAGGCTCTTGTGTCCGGTCATGCTCGCAACTTCCATGGTGCCTAAACCCTTCTCAAAGAGCCGGGAAGTTGCCTCGTGGCGCAGATCATGGAAGCGGAGATCGTGCAGGAACATGTCGGTCTTCTCGATCTTCTCGTACAGCGCCACGGTACGGGGGGATGGCTGACGCTTCTTGTAGACCAAAGCGCGAACTTCCGACGTCCCGTCGATGCCGCGTTGATTGAGCTCTTCGCGAAGTCGATTGAGAACATGGGCCTTGCGCGCCCGTGTGCGCAGGCGGCCCCAGATTGGCTCGAAACTGTCGGTGCGTGTCCACGTAAACACCCGTCCGTCCAAACGACGCGGCAGTGCCTGCAACGCCTGCATGGCGGCGCTAGATAACGCGACCGTCCGACTCTCGCCGTTCTTGGTCATCGGCAAATGCGCGATGCGCTGCGTCAGATTCACATTCGCCCACCGCAGTGCCAATAACTCACCCAGGCGCATGCTGGTTTCAACGGCCAGCACGATGATCTCGCGTAAACCGGTGGCCGTAGTCGCCTCAGCTTGCAGCGCCTCGAGTTCGCCGGGACGCAGCCTGCGGTCACGAGATGGCGGCGCTGGAGGCTTCTTGACCTTACGAACGGGGTTACCGCCCGGCAGTTCGATGCTCAGATCGCCTTCGGTAAACGTGAACAGCGCCGACAACGTATTGATGTGGTGCCTGACTGTCTGAGGAGCGAGACCTCTGGCCAGCAGTTCATCACGCCAGGCCGACACGTCAACGCTGCGCACATTGGCAAGGAACAACGAACCGAAGCGCTCGTTGACCGCGGTTATGTAGGCTGCCGCGCTCCTGCTACGTAGGTTAGGCAGCGCTGTATCCCTGTAGCGCGCCACGACATCCGCAACCGTTGTTCTAAGCGCATCCTGGCGCAGAACTGCAACATTCCCGCGCTGCAACTCACGCTCCACCTCGCGGGACCAAGTTTCGGCATCTCCCTTGAGATCAAAGGTTCGCGAGACCGAAGGCGCCCCCTTGCGCCGAACCTTTGCTTGCCACGACTTGCTTCCGTCAGCGTTTTTTCGTTCGGTGATTGATGCCATCCTCGCCTCCAATGTCCCGCCAGTGTCCCAAATTCACTATTGATAAGCAATGAATTCAAGTATAAATGCGGCTTCAGAGAGATAAATATTTACGCCTTGTAAGCGGTAGGTCATCCGTTCGATTCGGATAGTCGGCACCAATTTCCGTTTGGCATTCCATGCCATGCGGCCTAATGCCAGGCAGGGCGAATGCGAGCGCAATTCCTGTATGAACAAGTCGGATTAAAAATTTTCTGGACAACTCGTCTCAATTTGTATCAAATAGTGACTGAGCCTTTACTGGCTCTTTCAGGGAGTGTGCAATTCACCCAGGTCGACATCGACCTGGGTTTTTTTTCGCCTCCGTTTTTCGTTTCCACTTTTCGCCTCTTTTTCTCTCATCTTTTCCTCTCACTTACCGCCCATGCCTGCGGCTAGGGGCAGATGCTGTCGGAGACTCTGAGAGACAATAGATCTGTCTCAAGCCCGGTATCTGCGTATGTCCTCTCCCCCCCCTCGCACCGATTGGCCTCAGGCCATCGTTCTGCACAAGTTATCTCGCGTGCTCGAACTCACCTATGCCGACGGAACGCAATACCTCCTGCCGTTTGAGCTGATGCGAGTCTTTTCGCCGTCTGCCGAGGTACGCGGGCACGGGCCTGGGCAGGAAACCTTGCAGACTGGCAAGCGTCTCGTCGAGATTGATAGTGTGATGCAGGTCGGGAACTACGCCATCCAGCCGCACTTCTCGGACGGCCATGACAGCGGCATCTACAGTTGGGACTATTTGCACTTCCTGGGGCAAAACCAGGAGTCGCTCTGGGCCGACTATCTGAACCGCCTACAGGCTGCCAGTGCCGACCGCGACGCGCCCATGCCCGAGGCAACGTCCAACGCGCACCACTGCTCGTCTCACTGACCCTCATATTGAGTTTCCCATGTCCGATACCCACTCCACCTCCACCACCCATTTTGGCTACCAGCAGGTCGCCGAAGATGAAAAAGCTGCGCGCGTGCGGGGTGTGTTCGATTCGGTCGCGTCGCGCTATGACGTGATGAACGATTTGATGAGTGGCGGCCTGCACCGCGTCTGGAAGGCGTTCACGATTGCCGTCTCGGGTGTGCGCACAGGTCAGCGCGTGCTGGATGTCGCTGCGGGAACCGGCGATCTGTCGCGCGCGTTCGCCCGCAAGGTCGGGCCCACGGGCCTGGTGGTGATGAGCGACATCAATGGCTCCATGCTGCGGGCGGGCCGAGACCGGCTCATCGACTCTGGCGTGCTGGTGCCAACGGTCTTGTGCGATGCTGAAAAGCTGCCCTTCCCAGACGCGCAATTCGATCTGGTGAGCGTGGCATTCGGTCTGCGCAACATGACCCACAAAGATGCGGCTCTGCGTGACATGCAGCGTGTGCTCAAGCCGGGCGGCAAATTGCTCGTACTAGAGTTTTCCAAGCCCTGGACGCCGTTGCGCGGGGCCTACGACCTCTACTCTTTCCAGGTTTTGCCGCGCCTGGGCAAGATGGTTGCGGGCGATCCGCAGAGCTACCAATACCTGGCCGAATCCATCCGTATGCACCCGGATCAGGAAACCCTCGCCGGTCTGATGCGAGATGCGGGTTTCGGCCATGTCGATTGGCACAACCTCACGGCTGGCGTCGTCGCGCTACACATCGGGCAGAAATTTTGAGCTGACGCAATGCAAAACGCGCGCATTGAACTTTTCCATCGATCTGGTAACAAAATGTCAACTCTTCTCGACTTTCTGGAACTTGCATGAAAACGAACGGTTTGCTTCGCACCCTTATGACTTTCGGCCTGACGCTGACTCTCGCTCTGGGTCTCGCACTGAGCGCCGTCGATGCGCATGCCAAACGCATGGGCGGCGGCAAGAGTATGGGGCGGCAGAGCAATGCCGTTACGCAGCGCGAAGCGGCACCGCCGCAACAAGCCGCGCCCGCCGCCACGCGTCAGCAGGCCGCGGCCACACCGCCCGCCAAGCAGCCCAGCCGCTGGGGTGGCATTCTCGGCGGTCTGGCTGCCGGTCTGGGTCTTGCAGCGCTGTTCCACGCACTCGGCTTCGGCGGCGCGCTGGGCTCCTTCCTCGGCTCGGCGCTGATGATCGGTCTGCTCGCGCTGGCCGCGTTCTGGATTTTCAATTTGCTGCGCCGCAAGTCCAGCACCAACAAGTCCGCCCAGCCCATGCAATATGCAGGCGCTTCGCAGGGCTATGCGCAGGCGCCCCTGGGCGTCGAAACGCAGATGCCGGCGCAATGGACACCTGGCGCCGGTTCGCAAAACGCAAGTGTGGCTGGCATTCCTGCCGATTTTGATCGCGAAGGGTTTCTGGCGAGCGCCAAGCAGCACTACACCCGCTTGCAGCAAGCCTGGGATGCGGCTGATCTGAACAGCCTGAAAACCTTCACCACCGCCGAGATGTACGACGCCTTGGCTGCCGATTTGCAGCAGCGCGGCATGACGCCCAACAAGACGGAAATCGTCACCCTCGAAGCCTCCCTGCTTGCGCTGGAAGAGACCCCGGCCGAATACATCGCCAGCGTCGAGTTCTCCGGTCTGGTGCGCGAAGAAACCTGGGGTGGCGCGAGCCCAGTGCGCGAGGTGTGGAACCTGGTTAAACCTCGCGATGGCTCCAGCGGTTGGCAACTGGCCGGTATTCAGCAGTTGAATTGACGCGCCGAATCTACCCTGCAACTCGCTCACCCTACGCCGCAGTCGCGCAAGCGCTGCGGCGTTTTTCATGCAGCGCTTGCTGCGACCGAATTCCTCAACGGAGACAGACTCCTAGAATGCGTCATTAAACGCCATTCCTCATGCGCATTCCCGACATTCAGCCCTTGATTCCCGATCGCACTTCGCTGGTGCGCAGACTGCAGTACCTGGTCTTGCCAGCGCTCAATCATCTGCTCGCTGCCGACCCGCACGCCCAGGGCAAGCTTGGCGCCCATGCAGGCAAGAAGGTGGTGTTCACCGCAATGGGTATTGATTTGCCGTGGGAGATCGAACCGGAAGGTTTGCTGCGCGCCGCAACGTCAGCCGTGCCCGGCAATGATGAGGCCGACCTGCACATCACCCTCGATCTGGACGCCTTGCGTGAGGCCATCGCCAAGCGCGCGCCGCTGAATCTGACGGGCGCCCGCATCACCGGTGACGCCGAGCTTGCTCAGACGCTGTCCTGGCTGATGGCGCATGTGCGCTGGGATGCGGAAGACGATCTCGCGCAACTCGTCGGCGACATTCCCGCACACCGCATTTCCCGGGCCGGGCAAAAGCTGGCGACACAGGGGCAGCAAACCTGGACACGTACCCACAACGATGCGCGCGACTGGTTTGCCGCGAGCCCGCGCGCGCTGGTCAGCCGCGGGGAATTGGCGCAGATGCAGGATGAAGTGCGCGAATTGCGCGATCAAGCCGCACGGCTGGAAAAGCGTCTCGCTCTGTTGCGCAAGCAATTCGGCGCCCGCGAGAACTGAACGACCCATGCGCCGCCTGCTCCGCCTGCTGAAGATTGTTTCCGTCATCCTGCGCCACGGCCTGGACGAAATGGCGCTGTCGAGCTTCCGCCATCCCTGGCTGCGCCGACTCTCCCGCATGCTCAGCTTCGGGCGTCCGCTCAATCGCCCGCGCGGCGAGCGTTTGCGTCTGGCGCTGGAGAGTCTGGGGCCGATTTTTGTCAAATTCGGCCAAGTGCTTTCAACCCGCCGCGACCTGCTGCCACCCGACATCGCCGACGAACTCGCCAAGCTTCAGGACAACGTGCCCCCGTTCGACTCCGAGGTCGCCGTAGCCATCATCGAGCGTTCGTTCGGCAGACCCATCGATACCTTGTTTGCCACCTTCGAGCGCAAGCCGGTGGCCAGCGCCTCCATCGCGCAGGTGCATTTCGCCACCTTGCCCTTGCAACAGGGCGGCGCCGAGGTGGCGGTCAAGGTGCTGCGCCCGGGCATGCACAAAGTCATTGAAGAAGACCTTGCGTTGATGCACACCATGGCTGCCTGGGTGGACCGGCTATGGAGTGAGGGCAAACGCCTGAAGCCGCGCGAAGTGGTCGCTGAATTCGACAAATACCTGCATGACGAGCTCGACCTGGTTCGCGAGGCGGCCAATGGCACGCAACTGCGGCGCAATATGGCTTCGCTCGACTTGCTGCTGATTCCCGAGATGCACTGGGAGCTGTGCCGCAGCGACGTGATCGTGATGCAGCGCATGTACGGCGTGCCGATCGGCCGCGTCGATGCGCTGCGCGCTGCCGGCGTCGATTTCAAGCAACTGGCCAAGGCCGGGGTGGATATCTTTTTCACCCAGGTGTTCCGCGACGGGTTCTTTCATGCCGACATGCACCCGGGCAACATCATGGTCAGCCTGCAACCCGAGACATTCGGCCGCTATATCGCGCTGGACTTCGGCATTGTCGGCACCCTGTCCGACTTCGATAAAGACTATCTGGCGCAGAACTTCATTGCTTTTTTCCGCCGCGATTACAAGCGCGTGGCCGAACTGCATGTGGAGTCTGGCTGGGTGCCGGCCGATGCCCGCATCGACGAACTCGAAGCGGCGGTGCGCAGCGTTTGCGAGCCGCAGTTCGCCCGCCCGCTGAAAGACATTTCGCTCGGCCAGGTGCTGCTGCGGCTGTTTCAGGTTTCGCGCCGCTTCAAGGTGGAAATCCAGCCCCAACTCGTGCTGCTGCAAAAAACCCTGTTGAACGTCGAAGGGCTGGGTCGCCAACTCGACCCCGATCTCGATCTCTGGACGACAGCGCAGCCCTTTCTCGAAAAGTGGATGAAAAGCCAGGTGGGCTGGCCTGCCTTCCGCGACAAGTTCAAGAACGAATCGACCCGCTACGCGCAATACCTGCCGGAAATCCCTCGCCTGCTGCATCAGGCACTGCTGGCGCAGGAAAAGCGCGACGACCCCGTGCTGCGCGAACTGCTGCAGGAACAACGGCGGACCAATGCCCTGCTGCAGACGTTGATGGCGTTCGTCGTCGGCTTCATCGTGGCCGTACTGCTGCTCGCCGCGGTGGACAGCCGCTGGCTGCAATTTCTGTTTTAACGTCCCTCTGCCATGCTCATGCCACAACGCACATTACCCGACGGTAGCGCCATCCCCGCACTGGGGCTGGGCACTTGGCGTATGGGCGAACGCGCCGAGGCGCGCGCCGCTGAAATCCTTGCGGTGCGCGAAGCGCTGCGCATGGGATATCGCCTGATCGACACCGCCGAGATGTACGGCGAAGGCGGTGCCGAGAGCATGCTGGGCGAAGCACTACGGCTGGCGTTTGCCGCTGGCGAGGTGCAACGCGGAGACCTCACCATCGTCAGCAAGGTGTACCCGCACCATGCCAGCGCCCGCGGGGTGGTCGAGGCCTGCGAACGCAGCCTGCAGCGCTTGAAGCTCGACCGCATCGATCTATACCTGCTGCATTGGCGCGGCGAGTATGCGCTGGCTGAAACGCTGGCCGGGTTTGCCCAGCTCCAGAGCCGCGGTTTGATCCGTCACTGGGGCGTGAGCAATTTCGATGTGGCTGATCTGGAAGAGCTGTTTGCGCTGCCAGGCGGATCGGCCTGCGCCACCAATCAGGTCTATTACAGCCTGGGCGCGCGCGGCGTGGAGTTCGATCTGCTGCCCTGGCAGGCGAGCCACCGGCTGCCGCTCATGGCCTACAGCCCCATTGATCAAGGCGCGCTCGGAGGCCACCCCGCAGTGCAGACGATCGGCCGGCGGCTCGGCGTCAGCGCGGCTCAGGTGGCGCTGGCCTGGGTGCTGCGCCAGCCCGAGGTCGTTGCCATTCCCAAGGCCGTGCGTACCGCGCACCTGCAAGACAATCTGGCCGCGGCCGAGTTGCAACTCTCGACAAGCGATCTGCAAGCTTTGGACGCCGCCTTTGTCCCGCCAGGCCGCAAACAGCCTCTGGCCATGATTTGACCGCTGTGTTTGAGCTGTATGCTTGCCGCGCCTGGCGCGTCTGGGCACAATGCCTTCGTCCCCTGCAATCAACTACATCATGTCTGACACACAAATCCGCGACACCCTGCAGCGCCTGCACACCGTGCTGCAATCGCAACCCGCCCTCGACCCCGAGCTCAAGAGCCTGCTGCAAACCCTGGATCGCGACATTCAGGCCGCACTCGATCGCAAGCAGACCGAATCGGCTCCCGCGCAGAACGACGATCTCGCGGAACAGGCGCAAACCCTGGCCACCCGTTTCGCCGCCGAGCACCCGAATGTCGATCTGGTCCTGCGCGAACTGCGCAGCCTGCTGCTCGGCCTTGGGCTATAAAAACACCCGCTGCGCTGAAAGATCGCGGGCCATACGAATGGCCGCAATCAGGCTGGAGGGGTCGGCCAGATCGCGTCCGGCGATGTCGAACGCCGTACCGTGATCAGGGCTGGTCCGCACGAAGGGCAGCCCCAGCGTGACGTTTACGCCCTGCTCCACGCCGAGATACTTCACCGGAATCAGGCCCTGATCGTGATACATCGCCACCACGATGTCGAAGGCACCCGGGTGCTCGGGCGGTGCGTGACGCGCCCGCATGAACACGGTATCGGGCGGGTAAGGCCCGCTGGCGGCGATGCCTTCGCTGCGCGCCTGAGCGATCGCCGGGGCGATGATCCGCTCTTCCTCGTCGCCGAACAGGCCTGACTCGCCCGCGTGCGGGTTCAGCCCGGCAACGGCGATGCGCGGCTGCGCCAGCCCCCAGCCACGGGCAGCCTGATGGGCGATGCGCAAAGTCTGCAAAACGGCTTCGGTCGTCACCGCATCGATGGCCTGCCGCAAGGCCATGTGCACAGTCACCAGCACGGTCTTGAGTTGCGCGTTGGCCAGCATCATGCGCACGGGTACGCCGCCCGCGATGTGCTGCAGGATTTCGGTATGCCCGGGAAAGTTCACGCCCGCGGCATGCAGCGCCGCTTTGTGGATGGGCGCCGTCACCACGGCGGCCACCCGGCCCGCGAGGGCGTCTTGGGCCGCGGCTTCGATGCACGCATAGGCCGCCGCACCGGCGCGGGCGTCCACCTGCCCGATGACCAGATCGGCAGGCAAGGCGATGATGGGCAGCACGGGAATGGCCCCACGCGGAACCTCCTTCCACTCTGCCAGCTCGTCGAGTTCCACGATGGACGGACGGCTGCTGTCGGGTGAAAACCGCAGGGCGCGCACCGTGCGAGCCAGCCAGGCCGCATCGCCATAGACCACGCACCCGTTCGCCTCGCCTTGCGCAAACGCCCGTACGAGGATTTCAGGGCCGATACCGCAGGGGTCGCCCAGAGTCAGGGCAATGGGACGGCTGGGCGACGATTCAGGCGGGGTTGTCGAGGTCGATGAAGACATGGTCGAGTCCGTAGTGAGCGGCCAGATGGTCGCCGAGCGCACGAATGCCGTCGCGCTCGGTGGCATGGTGGCCGCAGGCCAGATAAGTAATGCCCATTTCACGCGCGAAATGCGCCGTGGGTTCGGAAATCTCGCCGCTGACAAAGGTGCGCGCACCGGCAGCCCAGGCGTCTTCGATCCAGTCCTGCGCGCCGCCGGTGCACCAGGCCAATGTCCCGACAGGCGCATCGGCCTCGCCCACCACCAGGGGCGTGCGCCCCAGATCGCGCGCAACGGCCTGCGCGAGTTGGCCGACCGTCGCCTGCGGCGCGCTGCCCAGACAGCCCAGTTGCTGTTTGCCGAAGCGGCCCTGCACCGACCAGCCCAGACGCCGCGCCAGCATGACGTTGTTGCCGACTTCGCAGTGCGCGTCGAGCGGCAGGTGATAGGCGAACAGGTTGAGATCAGCGGCGAGCAGCAGCCCCAGGCGCTTGCGCTTCTGGCGGATGATGCGTGGATCTTCGCCGCGCCAGAAATAGCCATGATGCACCAGCAGCGCATCGGCCCGCAGCGCGATGGCGCGCTCGATCAGCGCCAGGCTTGCCGTAACGCCGGTGACGATGCGCGCAATCTCTTCACGACCCTCGACCTGTAGGCCGTTTGGGCAATAATCGGTAAAACGCGCGCAATCGAGGTAAGTGTCGATTTCGCCCTGCAAATGGTCTCTGCGCATGGTGGCCTTGAAGCGTGATGACGCGCCGCCATGTGGGGAGACATCTCCTCACTCGGTCTTTTGTATGCGACGCCTCTGGCTGCTATTTTCCCAGACTGTGACGATTGCGCTCGCCGCGCTGTTCGTCGTCTCCACCCTCAAGCCGGAATGGGTGCGTTTCGGCGCCCCGGTTTCCACGCTGGCCAACGCGCCGGCCGTCGTCACCATTCAGGACGCCCCGGCTGCGCCTACCGCTCTGCCCGCCGCAGGCAGCTATAGCGCGGCGGCGCTCAAGGCCATGCCGGCCGTCGTATCCATCACCACCTCGAAGGCTCCGCGCCGTCTGCCGGGCCGTGACCCTTGGCTACGCCAGTTTCAGGGCAGCCGCCAGCCGACCGTCGGCCTCGGTTCGGGCGTGATCGTCAGCCCGGACGGCTACATCCTCACCAACAACCACGTCATCGAAGGCGCGGACCAGATCGAAGTCAAGCTGGCCGATGGACGCGAAGCCCGGGCCACCCTGGTCGGGCGCGATCCCGATACCGATCTCGCGGTGCTGCGCATCGGGCTGAACAAGCTGCCGGTCATCACTTTCGGCAGCGATGCCAACGCACATGTGGGCGATGTGGTGCTGGCCATCGGCTACCCGTTCGGCGTGGGCCAGACCGTCACGCAGGGCATCATCAGCGCCCTGGGCCGCACCCAGCTGGGCATCAACACCTTTGAGAACTTCATCCAGACCGATGCCGCCATCAACCCCGGCAACTCCGGCGGCGCGCTGGTGGACGCCAACGGCAACCTCATCGGCATCAACACCGCCATCTTCTCGCGCAGCGGCGGCTCGCTGGGTATCGGTTTCGCCGTACCCGTCTCAACGGCGCGCAATGTGATGCAACAGCTCATCAGCACCGGGCAGGTGGTGCGCGGCTGGATCGGCGTGGAACCTCAGGACGTGACCGATCAGCTCGCTCGCACCCTGAATCTCCCGCATCCGGAAGGCGTGGTGATCATCGGCGTGCTGCGCAAAGGCCCGGCTGACGAGGCGGGTGTGCGCCCTGGCGATGTGGTGCTCGATGTGGCGGGCAAACCGGTGATCAACACCGGCCAGTTGCTCAACGCCGTGGCCGCGCTCAAGCCCGGAAGCGAAGCCGCGATTCAGGTGCTGCGCGGCGGCAAAACCACCACCTTGCAGGTCCGCATCGGCACCCGACCGCAGAACATCAGCCAGACGCCGCCCGCCGAAGACGGCGAAGGCGTGCTGCCCTGAGAAAAAAAAACGATGTGCGCAGTGCTCAGGCTGCTGGCGACTGCGCGTCTTTTTCTTCGTCGGAAGGCGGCGCCGAATACTTGACCAGATACTTCGCGGCGAGGATGCCGACCTCGAACAGCAGAATCATCGACAGCGCCAGCGAAGTCTGCGACACCACATCCGGCGGGGTGACGATGGCCGCCACAATGAACGCCACCACGATGAAATAGCTGCGCCACGATTTGAGCTGCTCAACCGTCACCAGCCCGAAGCGCACCAGCACCATGAGCACCACCGGCACCTCGAACGCCGTGCCGAACGCCATGAACATGGTCAGCATGAAACTCAAGTACGCCTCGATGTCCGGGGCGGCGGTGATCACTTTCGGGGCAAACCCCTGAATGAAGGTGAACAGACGCCCGAACACGAAGAAGTAGCAAAACGCCACCCCCATGTAAAACAACAGCGTGCTGCTGATGATCAGCGGCATGACCAAGCGCTTTTCATGGGTGTAGAGGCCGGGCGCAACAAAGGCCCAGACCTGATAGAGCACCGCAGGCAAGGCGATCATGAACGCCACCAGCAGCGTGACCTTGATGGGCACCACAAAAGGCGAGATCACGCCAATGGCGATCATCGTCGAGCCCTTGGGCAGATGCGCGATGAGCGGTTGGGACAGCAGGTCGAACAGACCCGAAGGGCCGGGGTAGATCGACAGCACGATGAACACCACACCGATGGCCGCGATGGCGCGGACGAGCCGGTTGCGCAGTTCGACCAGATGCGTGATGAACGGCTGCTCGGCCTCGGGGCTGTCCGGTGTCACTGTTTTCTTGGGGTCAGACACGGGCGATGCACTCGTTTGCAAAGAGAAGATGGAACAGGCAGAAGGGGTAGCAGAAGAGGCGCCGCATCAGCACGGCGATCAGCGTTTGACGCGATAACGCGCCATGCGCGCCGCACCCGACAAGGCCTGGGTGCGCACACGCGCCTGCCGCCGGTACCACTGCGGAACCGTATTGCCCGAGAGCTTTTTTCGCTTCTTGGTCGGATAGTCCGGGCTGGGCAGACTGGGGGACGAAAAACCATCGGCCATGGAAGGCTCTGACTCGCCACTCAGACCCGACGTGGCTTCCTTCCAGGCATCGTCAAAACTCCCCTGAACCTCGGCCACGTTGTCGCTCACCGACTTTTTCATATCTTGCGCCGCGGTCTCAAGGGACGATTTCACGTTGCGCAGTTCTTCAAGATCGATTTGACGATTGACCTCGGCTTTCACGTCTGCCAAGTAGCGCTGCGCCCGGCCCAGCAGATTGCCCGCAGTGCGAGCCACGCGCGGCAATTTTTCGGGCCCCAGAACGACGAGCGCTACCACGCCGATCAAGCCGATTTCGGACATTCCGATGTCAAACATGGGCGGTCAGTGGGAGCAATGGCGCAGCAGGAGGGCCGAGCAAGAAAAGAGATGCGGAAAAAATAGGGGCAAGACAAAAAACCGGCATCGCTGCCGGCTCGCGGTGAGGGCCAATTTCAGGAAGACGACTTCTCTTTGGCTTGCACGTCAATGGCTTCCTTCTTGGCGCTAGCTTCAGCGGCAAACTGCTTGTCGGCCTCGGCAGGTTTGTCATCTGCGCTGGCATCGCGCATGCCGTCCTTGAAGCCTTTCACCGCAGAACCGAGGTCGGAACCCATGTTCTTCAGCTTCTTGGTGCCGAACACCATCATCACAATCACCAGCACGATCAGCCAGTGCCAAATGCTAAATGAGCCCATGTTTTACTCCTTCGCCGCAAAAAAATTAAGGGGCCTGTTTTTTCCACGGACGGGGGCCGCCCATAACGTGCAAGTGCAGGTGAAACACTTCCTGCCCTCCGTTCTGGCCGGTGTTGA
Organism: Thiomonas sp. TH-17; assembly: GCF_057473305.1. Classification (NCBI taxonomy): domain Bacteria; kingdom Pseudomonadati; phylum Pseudomonadota; class Betaproteobacteria; order Burkholderiales; genus Thiomonas; species Thiomonas sp. TH-17. The sequence goes on along the minus strand of NZ_JBYCKI010000149.1, from coordinate 43,538 downwards.
TGACGGTACGAAAACCATCATCACAACCCTGCTCACGCGCCAGTCGGGGTACAAGCTGCAACATTTTACCGAGTAAAGCATTGTGCTCAGTACCCACATCGAACAAAGACGATAGATGCAGTCGGGGAATGATCAGGAAATGGACGGGCGCGGCCGGGTGAATGTCGTGAAATGCGACCACATCCTCGTCCTGGTACAGCACTTTGGCGGGCAGTTCACCCGCGGCGATTTTGCAGAAAATGCATTGGGAATCAGTCATGGCGGGACGGCAACAACGAGGGAAAAGATTCAGAGAGAAGGACGCACCTGCTTGCGCTCGGTGAGCTTGAGCCAGCCTTTGACCACACGGTAGATGGTCCAGAAATACACCACGGCCAGCACCAGAAACCCCAGGCCGAAAACCCAGATCAGGGCAAAGCCGAGAACCGACCAGAATAGCGCCCACCAGAAGGTGCGAATCTGCCAGCGCAGGTGATTTTCCACCCAGGTGCCGCGGGCGTCATCGAGCTTCACATAGTCGATGATCACGCCGATGACCGCCGTGATGCCCCAGAAAAAACTCAACGCCTGCAGCACATAGACGACCAGTGCCATCGTTTTGAGCCCCTCGACGTCTTGAGGGCCGGGTTGATCGATGATGATTTTTGGATCGTTCATGGCGCCGTGCTCAGGGGTTAGCCGCGCGTGCGGCAAACTCGGCCAGACCCGACCTGCCTTCGCGACGCTCCAGTTCGGCAAGCACTTGCTGCGGCGTGAGGCCATGCTGGGCCAAGGCGATCAGACTGTGGAACCACAGGTCAGCGGTCTCATACAGAATTTTCTCCGCCTCGCCATCCTTGGCCGCCATGACGAGTTCGGTGGCTTCTTCGCCGATTTTTTTCAGAATGGCGTCTTCGCCCTTGTGAAACAGCCGCGCCACATAAGACGCGCTCGGGTCGGCCCCTTTGCGGCTGACGATGGTGGCGTAGATGCGCTCCAGCACCGCGCGGGAGTCGGCGGACCCGGCCGCGTCAGCCTGCCCATGCGCGGCCGCGCCGTCATAGATCTGTGCCGGGTCTTTCAGTACCGGATCGGCCTCCTTCCAGTGGCCGTGATCGAGGCTGTTGAAAAAACAGGACTCCCGCCCGGTGTGGCAGGCGATGCCGCCCGCCTGCTCCACCTGCAGCAGCACCACGTCGCCGTCGCAATCGAGGCGGATGTCGCGCACGGTCTGTACATGGCCGGATTCTTCGCCCTTGTGCCAAAGCCGGTGCCGCGAGCGCGACCAATACACCGCTTCGCCGCGTTGGTGCGTCAGTTGCAGGGCCTCACGGTTCATCCAGGCGAACATGAGCACGCGCCCGGTGTGCGCATCTTGCGCGATGGCGGGCACAAGCCCGCGGGCGTCCCATTTGACTTGATCGAGCCAGTTCATGGAATGGATTTTAGGCGCTCCACCCCCGCGCTGGCCCAGCAGTTTGCGCACGAAGCTCACAGCGACAAATCGGGCCGCATGGCAATGCCGCGCCCAGCCAGATGTTGCTTGGCCTGCCCCACGGTGTATTCGCCATAGTGGAAGATGCTGGCGGCGAGCACGGCGTCGGCGTGGCCTTCGAGAAACCCTGCGGCCAGATGATCGAGATTGCCCACGCCGCCCGAGGCGATGACGGGCACGCTCACCGCGTCTGACACGGCGCGGGTGAGCGCCAGATCGAAGCCGATCTTGGTGCCGTCGCGGTCCATGCTGGTGAGCAGGATTTCACCGGCCCCGGCGCGCACCATGTCCGCGGCCCACTGTACGGCGTCGAGCCCGGTCGCCTTGCGGCCGCCGTGGGTGTAGACCTCCCAGCCCTCGCCGTCGGTGCGGCGCTTGGCGTCGATGGCCACGACGATGCATTGCGCGCCATATTTGGCCGAGGCATCGGAGATGACTTGCGGGTTGGCCACTGCGGCGGAGTTGAAGCTGACCTTGTCGGCCCCAGCATTGAGCAAGCGGCGCACGTCGTCCACGGTGCGCACGCCACCGCCCACGGTGAGCGGAATGAAGACCTGCGACGCAACCGCCTCGATCTGGTGCAGCAGCAGATCGCGGGCGTCGCTAGTGGCGGTGATGTCGAGAAAGGTGAGTTCGTCCGCGCCCTGGGCGTTGTAGCGGGCGGCGATTTCCACCGGATCGCCGGCATCGCGCAGTCCGACGAAGTTGACGCCCTTGACCACGCGGCCGCCGTTCACGTCGAGACAGGGGATGATGCGTTTGAACAGCATGATGGGGTCGCTTAGAGCCGCGTCAGCGGCTGGTGACGTAGCGTTGGGCGGCGGCGAAATCGAGCGCGCCGGTGTAGATGGAGCGGCCGCAGATCACGCCTTCGACGCCGCTGCTTTCCACCGCGCAGAGCTTTTCGATGTCGTCCATGCCCGACAGGCCGCCGGAGGCGATGACCGGCACGTCGAGTGCTTCCGCCAGACGCACCGTCGCCTCGATATTGATGCCGGTGAGCATGCCGTCGCGGCCGATGTCGGTGTAGATCACGCCTTCGATGCCATAGTCTTGGAACTTGCGTGCCAGATCGGCAACTTCGTGGCCGGTGAGTTTGCTCCAGCCATCGGTGGCGACTTTGCCGTCGCGGGCGTCGAGGCCGACGATGATGTGCCCGCCGAAGGCGCTGCAGGCATCCCGAAGGAAACCAGGGTTCTTCACGGCGGCCGTGCCGATGATGACAAAGCTCAGGCCTTGGTCGAGATAGGCCTCGATGGTGTCGAGATCGCGGATGCCGCCACCGAGTTGCACCGGAATCTCATCGCCCACCTCGTCGAGAATCGCGGCAATGGCCTCGGCATTGCGCGGTTTTCCAGCGAAGGCGCCGTTGAGATCAACCAGATGCAGGCGTTCAGCGCCCTGGTCGATCCAGTGCCGAGCCATGGCAGCGGGATCTTTGGAGAACACCGTGGCGCCTTGCATTTCACCTTGTTCGAGGCGAACGCACTGGCCGTCCTTGAGGTCGATTGCCGGAATGAGCAGCATGATGTCAGGGCAGTGGAAAGAGATCAGAGATCAGAACTGAAAGGTCAGAACAGGAAGCAATGCAGGAAACTCGGCTTCACCGGCAACTCAGGGCGACCAGTGTAGAAAATTGCGATACAGCATCAGCCCCGCGTCGGCGCTTTTTTCGGGGTGAAACTGGGTGGCGAACAGATTGTCGCGCGCCACCGCGCTGGCAAACCGCACGCCATACTCGGTTTCGCCCGCACTGTGGCTGCCGTTTTGCGGCGCGGCGTAAAAGCTGTGGACGAAGTAGAACGCCGCGCCATCGGGCACCTGTGCCCATAGCGGATGCAGCGCCCCACGCGTATCGCGCCCCTGCCACACCGCGTTCCAGCCCATATGCGGCACTTTGTAGCGGCTGCCATCGGGCTGAAACTGGCCGTCGAGCTCGAAGCGTTGCACCTGGCCGGGAATCAGACCGAGTCCATCGACATGACCTTCGGTGCTGTGATCGAGCAGCATCTGCATGCCCACGCACACGCCGAACAGCGGTTTGCTGGCGGCGGCTTGCAGCACGGCATCCTGCAGGCCGGATTCGCGCAACTCGCGCATGCAGTCGGGCATGGCGCCCTGGCCGGGCAGCACCACGCGGTCGGCCGCGCGCACCACGGCGGGGTCGGAGGTCACGACCACGTCAAACTCGGAACCTGCGGCAACATGCGCCACAGCTTGCGACACCGAGCGCAGATTGCCCATGCCATAGTCCACAACGGCAACGCGTTTCATCGATTCAGGAAAGGAGGCGGTTTGACTTCAGGAAGCAGCGCGAAAGACAGAAAGGCAAGAGCAAGTCTCTGATGCCAATTTACAGCGGCCAATTTACAGCGAACCTTTGGTCGAGGGAATCACTTCGCCCATGCGGGGATCGCGCTCGGCGGCTGCACGCAGGGCGCGACCGAAGGCCTTGAACACGGTTTCGCACTGGTGATGAGCGTTGTCGCCGCGCAGATTGTCGACATGCACGGTGATGGCGGCATGGTTGACCAGTCCCTGAAAGAATTCGTGGGCCAGATCGACGTCGAATTCACCAATCATCGCACGGGTGAATGGCACCTGCCATTCCAGGCCGGGGCGGCCTGAAAAATCGATGACCACGCGGCTCAGGGCTTCATCGAGCGGCACATAGGCATGGCCGTAACGACGGATGCCCTTCTTGTCGCCGATGGCGCGCGCCAGCGCCTGGCCCAGCGTGATGCCGACATCTTCGACCGTGTGATGCGCGTCGATATGCAGGTCGCCCTTGGCCTGGATGTCGAGGTCGATCAGTCCGTGCCGGGCGATCTGGTCGAGCATGTGGTCAAAAAAGCCAACACCCGTGGACAGTTTGGAGACGCCCGTGCCATCGAGGTTGATGGAGACGGTGATTTGCGTCTCGGCGGTGTTGCGGGAAACCTGAGCAGTGCGCATGGGAAAGTGGCGTGAAAACGGCGGTCGACAGGCGGCCAATAGGCGCAATCGTAACGTCAGCGGGGCGCGGGCGTCTGTTCGGTGATGGTGTCGTAGGCGTTCAGCAAGGCTTCACACTGCTGCGGGGTGCCGATGGTGATGCGCAGGAAGTCGGCAATGCGCTGCGGGCGCGCGAACTGCCGCACGAGAATACGGTGCTCGCGCCACTGCGCCGCCAGCCGTGCGCCCTCGTGTGCGGGGTGGCGCGCGAACAGGAAATTCGCCTGGGAGGGCAGCACCTCGAAACCGCGCGCGCGCAGGCCTTCGCTCAACGCCTCGCGGCTGGCCTGAATGCGTGCGCAGGTCTGGGCCAGCCACGCGGCATCGGTCATGGCGGCCGTGGCGCCGGCCAGCGCCAGACGGTCGAGGGGATAGGAGTTGAAGCTGTCTTTAACCCGGCTGAGTGCATCGATCAGATCGGGGTGACCCAGCGCATAGCCCACGCGCAAGCCGGCCAGCGCCCAGGCCTTGGACAGGGTACGGATCACCAGCAATTGCGGATAGCGATCGATCAGCGCGGCGGCGGTCTGCGCACCGAAATCGACATAGGCCTCATCGACCACCACCACGGAATCGGGATTGCCCGCCAGCAGACGTTCCACTTCCGCGAGGGGCAGCGCCATGCCTGTCGGGGCATTCGGATTGGGGAAAATGATGCCGCCGTTCGGCCCGGCCTGCAGATAGTCATCGACCGCAATCGAGAAATCGGCGCGCAGCGCGATCTCGCGGGTCTCGATGCCATACAGGCGAGCGTAGACGGGATAGAAGCTGTACGAAATATCGGGGTGCAGCAGCGGCGCCGTGTGCCGCAGCAAGGCCATGAAGGCATGGGCCAGCACTTCGTCCGATCCGTTGCCGACAAACACTTGCTCAGGCTTCAGCCCGTGATGGTGCGCGATCGCCGCCTTGAGCCCTGCGGCCTGCGGATCGGGGTAGAGGCGCAAGTCGCCCGTGGTCTGCGCCGCGATGGCCCGCAACACCAGGTCGCTGGGCGGATAGGGGCATTCATTGGTGTTGAGCTTGATCAGCCCGTCGATGCGCGGCTGTTCGCCCGGCACATAAGGGGTCAGACCGTGAACGACTTCGCTCCAGAATCGGCTCATGGCATTTTCGTCTCAGCGCAGCCGCATTTCGGCGGCGCGGGCGTGCGCGGTGAGGCGCTCGCCGTGGGCCAACACGCTGGCAATGCGGCCGAGTTTCTGCGCGCCCTCGGCGCTGACCTCGATGATGCTGGAGCGCTTGATGAAGTCGTAAACCCCCAGCGGCGAGGAAAAGCGCGCCGTGCCCGAAGTGGGCAAGACATGGTTGGGCCCGGCGCAGTAGTCGCCCAGCGATTCGGAGGTGTACGCCCCGAGGAACAGCGCGCCGGCGTGCTTGAGCGCGGGCACGTACTGGTGCGGGTCTTTGGCGGAAATTTCCAGGTGTTCCGGCGCGATGCGGTTGGCCAGCTCGCAGGCCTGCGCCATATCGCGCACCTGCACCAGCGCACCACGGCCGTTCAGCGAGGCGGTGATGATGTCCTTGCGCGGCATGTCGGGCAGCAGCCGGTGGATCGCCTCGGCCACGGCGTCGATGTAGGCCGCATCCGGGCACAGCAAAATGCTCTGCGCCAGCTCGTCGTGCTCGGCCTGGCTGAACAGATCCATCGCCACCCAGTCGGGCGGCGTGCTGCCGTCGGCCAGCACCAGTATCTCGGAGGGCCCGGCGATCATGTCGATGCCGCAGACGCCGAACACCCGGCGCTTGGCCGCGGCCACATAGGCGTTGCCGGGGCCGACGATCTTGTCCACCGCGGGCACGGTGGCCGTGCCGTAGGCCAGTGCGCCCACCGCCTGCGCGCCGCCGATGGCGAAGGCCCGGCTCACGCCGGCCACGGCCGCCGCGGCCAGCACCAGCGGATTGCGCTCGCCGTCAGGGGTGGGCACGACCATGATGATCTCTTGCACGCCCGCCACATGCGCCGGAATGGCGTTCATCAGCACCGAGGAGGGATAGGCGGCCTTGCCGCCGGGCACATAGATGCCCACACGGTCGAGAGGCGTGACCTTCTGTCCGAGCAGCGTGCCGTCTTCGTCGCGGTACTCCCAGCTCTGGCCCACTTGCTGCAACTGGCGCTCGTGGTAGCGGCGCACCCGCGAGGCGGCTACTTCGAGCGCGCTGCGCTGCTCCGGGGTGATGGCGGCAAGCGCGGCCTGCAGTTCGGCCTGGCTGATTTCGAGCGCTGCCATGTCGGGCGCATCGAGGCGGTCGAACTTGCGCGTGCAGTCGAGCACGGCGGCATCGCCGCGCTGCTGCACGTCGCGCAGGATGTCGGCCGCACGGGCATCGATCTCGGCGTTTTCATCGGCCATGCGGGCAAACAGGGCGCGGTATTGGGTCTCGAAGTCGAGACCGGTGGCGTCGAGCCTGCGCAGCGGCAGGGCATGGAGCGGCATATTCATGCGGCGGTCTCCTCCGGCGTCTGCGCGGCTTCGCGCAGTTGGTCGATCAGGGGCTTGAGCAAAGCCGTGCGGGTTTTGAGCGCGGCCTGGTTGACGATGAGACGCGCTGAGATGTCCATGATGTGCTCGACTTCGACCAGGCCATTGGCCTTGAGCGTGCCACCGGTGGACACCAGATCGACGATGGCATCGGCCAGCCCGGTGAGCGGCGCCAGCTCCATCGAGCCGTAGAGCTTGACCAGATCGACGTGCACGCCCTTGGTGGCGAAATGCTCGCGCGCCATGTGCAGGTATTTGGTCGCCACCCGCAGACGCGCGCCCTGTTTGACCTGGCCTGCGTAGTCGAAATCATGCCGCACCGCCACACTCAGGCGGCAGCGGGCAATGCCCAGATCGACCGGCAGATACAAGCCGTCCGCCCCGCTGCCGGCGAAGTATTCGCGCAGCACGTCCAGCCCGGCCACTCCGATGTCGGCGCCGCCGTAGCGCACATAGGTGGGCACATCGCTGGCCCGCACCAGCACCACGCGCACATCCGGCCGATTGGTCGGAAGGATGAGTTTGCGCGTGGACTCGGGATCGCCCGACACCGTGATGCCCGCCCGCGCCAGCATGGGCAGGGTGTCTTCGAAAATTCGTCCCTTGGACAGTGCGAGGGTCAGCATGTCGGTTTCCTTACTTGCCGCTGATGCGGTCGCTGATACGTTCGATCTGCGCGCCCAGGCCGCGCAGCTTGACCTCCATGGCGTCATAGCCGCGGTCGAGGTGATAGATGCGGTCGATCACGGTTTCGCCTTCGGCCGCCAGCGCCGCCACCACCAGGCCGGCCGAGGCGCGAAGGTCGGTCGCCATGACGGTAGCGCCCGAAAGCTGCGGCACGCCATGCACCACGCAGGTGTGACCGTCGATATCGATCTGCGCGCCCAGCCGCATGAGCTCCTGCACATGCATGAAGCGATTCTCGAAAATGGTTTCCGTCATGCGCGCGGCACCGTCTGCCAGGCAGTTGACCGCCATGAACTGAGCCTGCATGTCGGTGGCAAAGCCGGGGTATTCGGTCGTGCGCACGGAGACGGCGCGCGGACGGCCGCCGGGCAGCGCATCGGCCCGCAGGCGTATCCAGCCCTCGCCAGTGTCGATCTGCGCGCCGGCTTCGCGCAGCTTGTCGAGCAAGGCGTCCTGATGTGCCGGTTCAGCGCCCTGCACCGTCACATCGCCCCGCGCGGCCAAGGCGGCGCACAGAAAAGTGCCGACTTCGATGCGGTCGGGGATGATGCGGTGCGACGCGCCGTGCAAGGCGTCCACACCCTGAATGCGAATCTGCGAGGTGCCGTCGCCGCTGATCTGCGCGCCCATGGCACGCAGCAAATTGGCGAGATCGACAATCTCGGGCTCGCGCGCCGCGTTGTCGATCAGGGTCTCGCCCTCGGCCAGCGTGGCGGCCATCATCAGGTTTTCGGTGCCCGTCACCGTGACCATGTCGGTGCTGATGCGCGCGCCGCGCAAACGGCCGGAAGGCGTCGCCACGCGGGCCACGATATAGCCGTGTTCCACCGCGATGTCCGCCCCGAGCGCCTGCAAGCCTTTGATGTGCTGATCCACCGGGCGTGCGCCGATGGCGCAGCCTCCGGGCAGACTCACCCGCGCCTGGCCGAATCGCGCCAGCAAGGGCCCGAGCACCAGCACCGAAGCCCGCATGGTCTTGACCAGCTCATACGACGCCTCGTAGTGATTCACCGCCGCAGCACTGAGGCGGATCTGCCCGCCGTCCTGTTCGACCTGAGCGCCCAGGCTGCGCAGCAGTTTGGCCAGGGTGCGCACATCCATGAGCTGCGGCGCGTTGCTCAACTGCACCGTCTCGGCGGTGAGTAGCGCGGCGGCGATCAGCGGCAGCGCGGCGTTCTTCGCCCCACTGGCCTGCACCACGCCTTGCAGCGTGCGCTGCCCGGTGATTCTGAGTTTGTCCATGATGACCTTCAGCTCGGCAGTCTTGCGCTACCCAGCAGCACGCATAGTCGCGTGCGAAAAAGGCAGGATTCTAGGCGTTCGGTAATGCCGCGAATTCCTGCGGGGTGAGCGTTTTCATGGACAGCGCGTGAATTTCCGCGCGCATGCGCTCGCCGAGTGCCCCGTAGACCAGTTGGTGCCGCTGCACCCGGTTGCGTCCTTCGAAAGCCGCGCTGACGATGGTGGCGTAAAAATGCTGGCCATCACCTTCGACGTGCAGATGACTGCACTCCAGCCCCGCGGCGATGTAGCGGTGGAGGTCTTGGGGGGTGGGAAGAGACATGGGGTTCAGTTCCGAAGTTTGGTGCCGCGCACCAGCATGGCCAGGGCGATGCCGCCGCAAAGCAGGTTACCCAGCAGCGCCGCCAGCAGACTGACCCAGGGCGAGACGTCGCCCGAGCCGAAAAAGCCATAGCGGAAGCCGTCGATCAGATAGAAAAACGGGTTGAGGTGGGAGGCCAGTTTCCAAAAACCCGGCAGGCTGTGCACCGAGTAGAACACGCCCGACAGAAACGTCGCGGGGGTGATGATGAAGTTCTGGAAGGCGGCCATCTGGTCGAACTTCTCCGCCCAGATACCGGCAATCAAGCCGAGCGCACCCAGCATGCTGGCCCCCAGAATGGCAAAGACCAGAATCCACAGCGGATACACAAAGGTCAGCGGCACGAACCACATCGTCACCAGCAGCACCCCGGCGCCGACCATCAGCCCCCGCAGCACCGAAGCGCCCACATAGGCCGCGAACAGTTCCCAGGGTTTGAGCGGCGACAGCAGCACGAACACCAGATTGCCGGTGATCTTGGACTGTATGAGCGAAGACGAGGTGTTGGCGAACGCGTTCTGCAGCACGCTCATCATCATCAGGCCGGGGATGAGGAAGGCGGTGTACGGCACATGCCCAAACACTTGCAGGTGCGCCGTGAATGCGTGGGAGAAAATCAACAGATAGAGCAGCGCCGTGACCACGGGGGCCGCCACAGTCTGGAAGCCCACTTTGAGAAAGCGCTGCAGTTCTTTCTGCAGCAGGGTGTGCAGCCCGGTCATCGCGCAGCTCCGATCAATTCGAGAAATACATCTTCGAGGTCGGCGCGGCGCAGTTCCAGTTCATCGATCTCGCAGCCCGCCTGGCGCAGCGCGGCGAGCTTGGCCTCCACGTCCTGCGCGCCCCGCACGGCTAGCGCCACGCGCCCGCCCTGATCGGCTCCCAGCCCCTCGGGCAAGCGCCCCTTGAGCAGGCGGAAGTACAGCACGGACGAGGCAAACCGCTGCAGCAGCGCCTCGGTGCGATCAAGCGCAACCACCTTGCCGCCCTTGATCACCGCGATGCGTTTGCACAGCGCCTCGGCCTCTTCGAGATAGTGCGTGGTGAGCAGCACGGTATGGCCTTCGGCATTGAGCCGGGCGATGAACTCCCACAGCGATTGCCTCAGCTCGACGTCCACACCCGCCGTGGGCTCGTCGAGCACGATGACCTGTGGCCGGTGCACCAGCGCCTGCGCCACCATCACGCGGCGTTTCATGCCGCCGGACAAAGCTCGCATGTTCTTGTCTGCCTGCGCGGTGAGTCCGAGGTTGTGCAGCAATTCGTCGATCCACAGATCGTTCTGCCTGAAGCCGAAATAGCCCGATTGAATGCGCAGCACCTGGCGCACGGTGAAAAACGGGTCGAACACCAGTTCCTGCGGCACGACGCCCAGCAGACGGCGGGCCGCCGCGGCGTCGCGCTGCACATCAAAACCGGCCACCCGCACATGACCCGAAGACGGGCGCGTGAGGCCGGCCAGCATGCTGATGAGCGTGGTCTTGCCCGCGCCGTTGGGGCCGAGCAAGCCGAAGAACTCGCCGTCGGCGATGTCGAGCGCAACGCCATCGACGGCCAGGTTCTGGCCGTACTGCTTGACGACGCGATCAAATGAAACAGCAGGAGGATTTGATGACATGAGCGATGAACAGCGCCCGTGCGGAGTGGACGCGATGCGCCGCTCCGCACGGGCGAGAAAAATCAGGGGTGCTCAGCTGCCGGGCCGAACAGAAACTCAAGCCCGTAGGCCTGCGCCAGATCACGCAATCGGGCGGGAATGGCATTCACTTCGAGGGCTTCCTGAGGGGCGGCACGGCGCAATTCGAGCAGGAGGGCCAGCGCGGCGGAGTCGAAGGTCTGCAAGGCGCCCGCATCGACCACCCAAGGCGTTGACTGCGCACCTGAAGTCTCACCTAAGGCCGCCAGCGCCTGGCGCCGCACGGCCGAGGCGGTATCGAGGGTCAGATCGGCAGGCAGGGCGTAAACCGGCATGGTGAAATCCAGATCAGCCCTTGGCCTGGGCGAGGTTCTGGTTTTTTTCCTTCAGCGTGGCGATCAGCCCATCGATGCCTTTTTGCCCGATCTCCTGGGCGAACACGCTGCGGTAGTTGTCGACCAGCCAGATACCCATGACGTTGACATCGGTGATCTTCCAGCCTGCCGGGGTGTTCTCCAGGCGGTAGTCGAGTTGCAGCGGTTCGCCGTTGTTGATCACGCGGGTGCGCACCGTCACATCCTGCGCATTCGCGGGCTCACGATAAGGCAGCATCTTGACCTTCTGATCCTTGATCTGCTTGACGGCGCCGGCGTAGGTATAGACCAGCAGTTGTTTGAACTGCTGCTCCAGCGCGCTACGCTGCGCAGGAGTGGCTTCGCGCCAGTAGCGCCCCACGGCGCTCTGGGTGATTTTCTGGAAGTCCACATTGGGCAGAATTTTCTGCTCGACAAACTGCATCACGACTTCCGGGTTGCCGCTGCGCAGCTTGGGATCTTGCTGCACGTCGCGGAGGATTTCGTTGGACATGGACTCGATCAGTTGCGGTGGAGTTTGCGCGTCTGCGGCCTGGGCGAGCACGGGCGCCCCGGCGAGAAAGGCTGCAGCGCTCAGAGATAAAGCCATGAAGTGGCGTCGAAGCATGGGAGGTTCTCCAGTTCTTGTGTTGTGTCGATTAACGCGCCGCCGCCCCTGAGGATGACAGCGGCAGTCGGGTCAGTGCGAGGGGGCGTCTGCCTTGGCGTCCGATTTCGCCGCGCTGGCCGAGGCAGTCGGCGTCGGGGAGGCAAAACTCATCAGGCCTCCGTTCGCGTCGCCGTAGCTGTATTTGGCCAGCGGATTGGGCTCGCCCAGATCGATAATGGGCCGGTCGCGCACCTCTTCAACCTGGGATTTGCGGCGCTGTTCATAGGCGCTGCGTGTGAATACGTAGGGATCGAGCGCAATCTGGTCGAACAGATTGGAGGCGTTGAGCAGATTGGCGCGGGTATTCACCAGATTGAGCGCCAGCGCGCCGTAGCTGGCGCTGGGCGGGCTGATCTGCGCCGTTGGGCCATAAGCGAGAAACACGCCGGTGCCAGCGGCATCGCGCACCGAACTCGGCCCGTAGAACGGCAGCACCACGTACGGCCCGGAACCCACGCCCCAGCGCGCCAGCGTGAGCCCGAAGTCGTTGGGATGTTTGTAAATGCCCATCTCGGTAGCGATGTCGAGGGTGCCAAACAGACCGAACACCGAGTTGACCCCAACGCGCATAAAGGTGCTCAGGCCATCGTGCACATTGCCCTGCAGAAAATCATTGGTCATCGACCACACATCGCCAAAATTGCCGAAGAAATTGGTCACGCCGTGGCGAATCGGCGTGGGCGTGATGTCCTTATAGCCGGTGGCAACCGGTTTGAGCACGGCCTTGTCGACCTTGTCATTGATGGTGAACATCGCCCGGTTGTAGGGCTCAAGCGGGTCTTGCGGGTTGTGCGTGGCACAACCACCCAGAGTGGCCAGCGCCAGCAACGGCAGAAGTCGCGCGGCTTGATTCATTTGCTGTCCCCCGCCCCGCTCGATGCGGCCTTGTTGTAGAGGAATTGACCAATCAGATTTTCGAGCACCACGGCCGATTGGGTATTGCGGATCACCGAGCCGTTGGCAAGATTCTTTTCACTGCCGCCGGGGCTGAAGTCAATGTATTGATCGCCCAGCAAACCGGCCGTCAGAATCTTGGCCGAGGTATCCACAGGGAATTTGAAGCGCTGATCGATAGCCATATGCACATCGGCCTGGAAAGTCTGATTGTCAAACGTGATGGACGTCACCCGCCCCACCACCACGCCCGCGCTCTTGACCGGCGCGTCCGCCTTGAGGCCGCCGATATTGTCAAACCGGGCCGTCACCGTATAGGTCGGCCCCCAGTTGATCTGCAGCAGATTACCCGCCTTGAGCGCCAGAAACAGCAAGGCGGCAGCTCCCAGCACAACGAGTATGCCCACCCACAGATCGATTTTTCGTTGATTCATTTGCGACAACTCCAGGGCCTCATGCCCTCAGGTGCTGAACATCATGGCGGTCAGCACAAAATCCAGTGCCAGCACCGCCAGCGAAGCAATGACCACGGTGCGCGTGGTGGCCCGCGAAACGCCTTCGGGCGTCGGCTGACTGCGCCAGCCCTGCAATAGCGCGACGAAGGTGACGGCCAGGCCGAACACCACGCTCTTGATCACCCCATTGCCCACATCCTTGAACACATCGACGCCGCTTTGCATCTGCGACCAGAACTGCCCGGCATCGACGCCGATCATCACCACGCCAACCACATAGCCGCCCATGATGCCCACCGCGCTGAACACGGCCGCCAGCAGGGGCATGACAATCACACCAGCCCAGAACCGCGGAGCGAGCACGCGCACCACCGGATCGACGGCCATCATCTCCATCGCCGCGATCTGCTCGCCGGCCTTCATCAGGCCGATCTCGGCAGTAAGCGAGGTGCCCGCGCGACCAGCGAACAGCAAGGCGGTGACAACAGGCCCGAGTTCGCGCACCAGCGACAGCGCCACCAGCACCCCCAGCGCGCTCGACGAACCGTAGCGCGACAAGGTGTAGTAACCCTGCAGCCCCAGCACGAAACCGACGAACAGGCCTGATACCGCAATGATGACGAGCGACAGATTGCCGAGAAAATACATCTGCTGAATCAGCAGGCTGGGACGCATGAACACCCGGCCAGCCAGCCACAGCAGCCGCGCGAACAAGCGCGCCGCATAACCCAGGCTGGACAGCAGTTGCCGCGTGCCTGCACCGATGGAAACCAGCCTGTCGGCAACCGTCATGCCCGCTCCTTGCGCACACTGTCAGGCCGCAAAAAATCATCACCAATCGCCACGGCAGGGTAATGAAAATGCACCGGGCCGTCGGGTTCGCCGCGCACGAATTGATGCACCAGAGGATCGGTGCTCTCGCGCATCTGCTGCGGCGTGCCGTGCGCGATCAAGCTGCCGTTGCCCAGGATGTAAACGTAATCGGCGATGTCGAAAGTCACCTCGACATCGTGCGACACCACAATGCTGCTCAGGCCCAGTGCGTCGTTGAGGCTGCGGATCAACCGCGCCGAAATCCCCAGCGAAATGGGGTCGAGCCCGGCAAACGGCTCGTCGTACATCACCAGCGCCGGATCGAGCGCAATGGCCCGCGCCATCGCCACGCGCCGCGCCATTCCGCCCGAAAGCTCCGCGGGATACAGATCGCGCGCTCCGCGCAGCCCGACGGCGTTGAGCTTCATCAGCACCAGATCGCGAATCATCGAATCCGGCAAATCCGTGTGCTCACGCAGCGGAAAAGCCACGTTGTCGAACACGCTCATATCGGTAAACAGGGCGCCGAACTGAAACAACATGCCCATGCGTCGGCGCATGGCGAAAATCTGATCCTGCGACGCCCCGGCCAGGTCTTGTCCCTCGAACCGCACCGAACCCCGCTGGGGCCTGACCTGCCCGCCGATCAGCCGCAGCAGCGTGGTTTTTCCACCCCCAGACGCCCCCATCACCGCGACGACCTGACCCCGATGAATGGTCATGTCGATGTGACGCAGAATCGGCCGCTCGCCATACCCAAAATCGAGCGCGTCGATCTGGACAATGGGCCGAGCAAAAGTGTCTTGCATGTTTAGAGGGATATTGGGCAGAAAAGACGGGCGAGACAATTCAGTCTTCACTTCGGAAAATGCCCCATACCGTAGGGCAAGTGGCGCATTCTAAGGACTTACCCTAGACCTCGCAGAACCGATGCTTCGCCCTCAGCCCCGTCGGATTCGTATGCCCGCAGCGCATTGAGATCGGGCACTTCAATTCCGCCATAGCGTAGCTGCAGTAATCCCAGACTGCAGAGATGACTCAACGCCTTGTTCACCCGTTGACGCGATAGACCGCAGAGATATCCAAGCTCTTCCTGAGAGATACGCAGCCACCTATCCACGCCGGGATAAAGGATGGGATGAAACATGGCGGCAACTGTACGGGCAACCCGTTCATCTGCACCTGAAAGTCGGTCAATTTGGAGTTGACCTATGAACTGTCCGAGCCGCTCGTTGAGTTGGTTGACGATGACCCGATTGAACTCGAGACTGCGGTCCAACAGCCAGAAAAAGCACTCGGCCGGCAACAGACCGATATGGCTATTGCGCAACGCAATGACGTCATAGCGCCATTGCTCGCTTTTCAGCAGAGTGCCCTCACCGAACCATCCGCCCGGCGCCACGCCCGTGTAAGTCAGAGATTTTCCGCTGACCGAGACCGAGGAAATCTTGACCAGCCCGTCCAGCACACCTACCCAGTACCGCGCCTCATCGCCACGGTGACAAATCATCGCACCCGCATCAACATTTTGCCGATGCAAGGAGCCACGCACCCGCTCTCGCTCGTTCTCGGTCAGGACATGCATCCAAGCGCACGACCTTTCACTCTCCGTGTAATCCCTAGTCATTTTCTGGATGAATTGTCAGCTGGAAGACAAATATGCACCAAACAACTGCATACACTCCGTTTCAAAATGTAATTTCACCTGGGTTTTTGTCATTCGGTTGTAACCGTCTACCCGGTAGCCAAAGGAGGAGACATGGAGTATGCGCATTCCGCTGGGAGGACATTCCCCCAGCTTCTTTGCGAGCAGGCCAGAATCCGTCCCAAGGGAATCGCGTGGCGCGAAAAGGAGTTGGGCATCTGGCAGGAAACCACCTGGGATCGGGCGCTCGACTGGGTACAGCAGCTTGCAGGTGGTCTCGCCAAATTGGGGGTCAGCCGAGGCGACCATGTCGCAATCATCGGCGAGAACCGGCCTCGCCTTTATGCCACCATGCTGGCCGCTCAATGTTTAGGCGCAATCCCCGCACCGCTTTACCAGGACGCCGTCGCAGCCGAGTTGGTCTACCCACTGCAAATCGCCGAAGTGAAACTCGCGGTGGCGGAGAACGAGGAGCAGGTCGACAAGCTGCTGGACATCCGCGATCAGCTTCCATTTCTGCAGCACATTCTTTATCACGATCCGCGCGGGCTCAGAAAGGCCGAGGCGGCCTGTCTCCTCAGTCTTGATCAGATTGAAACCGAGGGCGCTGACTGGTGGACTCAGCATTCTGGCGGCTTCGATGCCGTCGTGCAGTCCATCGAGGCAGACGACGTGGCTGCACTCTTCTTCACTTCAGGCACCACGGGCAAACCCAAAGGGGTTGTGCACACACACGGTAGTTTGATCGACCGCGCTCGTGCCGGTGCTGCCTTTGACCGACTTGGGCCACAGGAAGAGGTGCTCGCCTACCTGCCACCGGCCTGGATCGGACAGAACATCTTTTCCTACGCCCAGCATCTGGTCTGCGGATACACGGTGAACTGCCCGGAATCGCCTTCAACCGTGGCGATCGACCTGCACGAAATCGGCCCGACTTATTACTTCGCCCCGCCCCGGGTATTCGAAGCGCTGCTCACCGACGTGCGCGTGCGCATGGACGATGCCGCACCCCCCAAGCACCGCTTGTTCGACGCCAGTCTGGCCATCGCCCAAAGGGTGCACGCGGCGAAAGACAACGGGAAACCGCCCCGCAAGCTCGACCTCCTGTTGTTGCCCATAGCCGACCTATTAATGCTGGCGCCGCTGCGCAACGTGCTGGGAATGAGCCGAATCCGCGTGGCCTATACCGCGGGAGAGGCAATCGGGCCGGAACTATTCCGTTTCTATCGGTCGATTGGCATCAACCTCAAACAGCTCTATGGCTCCACTGAAACCGCCGTCTTCGTCTGCATGCAACCCGATAACGGCGTGCGCAGCGACAGCGTCGGTCTTCCAGCGCCGGGCGTGGAACTGCGGGTCGCTGAGCACGGAGAAATTCTGCTTCGCAGCGCTGGTCTGCTGCGCGAGTACTACAAGAACCCGGAGGCCACTTCCGAAGTGCTCGATGCCGACGGTTGGTACCACACCGGAGACGCCGGTTGGCTGGAACCGGACGGTCAGCTGCGCATTATCGATCGCGCCAAGGATGTGTCGGAACTCTCGGGCGGAGCGTTGTTTGCCCCCAAACTGATTGAAAACAGACTGAAGTTTTTCCCGGCGATCAAAGAGGCGGTGGCCTTTGGGGCAGGACGCGACCATGTGGTCGCAATGATCAATATCGACTTTCCAGCGGTTGGGAGTTGGGCCGAAAAGTTCGGTCTGCCGTACACCGGTTACGCCGATCTTTCAGGCAAGTCAGAAGTCGCCGATCTCGTGGCTGAATGCGTAGCCAAGGTCAACGCCGATCTTGCCGCCGACCCACACACGGCCGTATTGCAGATCCACCGCTTTGCCGTACTCCACAAGGAGCTCGATCCGGACGACGACGAACTCACACGGACCCGAAAGGTGCGCCGCCGTTTTGTGGCAGAAAAATACGGCAGTCTTGTCGCTGCGTTGTATGACCCCGCTCAGACCCATCACCATCTGAGCGTGCAGGTGCGCTTTGACGATGGCCGCACGGGCACCGTTCAGTCTGACTTGAGACTGCGCAATGCCCAGGTTTACCCGGCACTGCGCTCGGCTGCCTGATCTCGTGAGACCCACCATGGCCGCCCTGCTCGACACCGCATCAGACCTCACGCAACCTTCGTCGGCGCAAACGTTCGCCGCAACCCATATGCCGGTGTTGCGCCTGGAAGATATCCACCTGCGATTCGGTGGCATCAAGGCGCTGCAGAGTATCGGCTTCGATGTTCAGCCAGGCGAAATCCGGGCGATCATCGGACCCAACGGCGCCGGAAAGAGTTCGCTGCTCAATGTGATCAATGGCGTCTATCAGCCCCAGCAGGGACGCTTGACTTTTGCCGGCCAAACGCTGGGTTTGATGCGCCCCGTTCTCGCGGCGAAATTGGGCATTGCACGTACCTTCCAAAATTTGGCGCTGTTCTCGGGCATGAGCGTGCTCGACAACATCATGGCGGGTCGCAATCTGCACATGCGCTGCGGCCTGCTCTCTCAGGCCTTGCGGCTCAGACCAGCCGTGCGCGAGGAGGTCACGCACCGCTTGGTGGTCGAACGAATCATCGATTTCCTCGAAATCCAGGCTTGGCGCAAAGTGCCTGTGGGACGTCTGCCTTACGGTCTGCAGAAACGGGTAGACCTGGGCCGCGCCTTGGCGATGGAGCCTAAGTTACTACTGCTCGATGAGCCTATGGCCGGCATGAATCTGGAAGAAAAGGAAGACATGAGCCGCTTCATCCTCGAAGCGCGCGAGGAGTTCGGCACCACGATCGTATTGATCGAACACGACATGGGGGTGGTGATGGATCTGTCAGACCGAGTCGTTGTGCTGGACTACGGCCGCCAGATTGCCGATGACACCCCTGATGCGGTACGCGCGAACCCGGAAGTGATCCGCGCCTACCTCGGATCCGCCACACAGGAAGGGTGAGAAGCCATGGGATTTTTCATCGAAACCATCATCGCCGGCCTCATGTCCGGCGTGCTCTACGCCCTGATCGCGCTGGGCTTCGTGTTGATCTACAAAGCCTCCGGGGTGTTCAACTTTGCCCAGGGTGCAATGGTGCTATTCGCCGCGCTGTCCATGGCGCGACTCCAGGAACACATGCCCTGGCCGCTGGCCTTTCTGCTGGCTTTCGCCATCATGGTGGTGCTTGCCTGGTTGATTGAAAGGCTGGTGCTACGCCATTTGATCAATCAGGAAGGCGTCACCTTGTTGATGGCGACCCTTGGCGTGGCTTACTTCCTCGAAGGGCTGGGACAAATGGTCTGGGGTGACGACATTTACCCCATTGATCTCGGCATGCCCAAGCAGCCCACCATCATGTTGGAGTCATTGATACCGGGCGGCATCCTGGTGAGCAACGAAGACCTCATCGCCGCAGGTTCGGCAGCGGCCCTGGTTGCTCTGCTCACCCTGTTCTTCCAGAAATCGGGCGTTGGTCGGGCATTGCGTGCCGTCGCCGACGACCACCAAGCAGCGCAGTCCATCGGCATCCCGCTGTCACGCATGTGGGTGATTGTGTGGTCCATCGCCGGCTTGGTCGCTTTGGTGACCGGAATGATCTGGGGCTCCAAGCTGGGGGTGCAATTTTCGCTATCGCTTATTGCGCTCAAGGGTCTGCCGGTGGTCATTCTTGGCGGGCTCACCTCGGTGCCAGGAGCTATCGTCGGCGGCCTCATCGTCGGCCTCGGCGAGAAGCTTGCCGAGGTCTACCTCGGCCCTTTGCTCGGTGGCGGAATTGAAAGCTGGTTTGCCTACCTGTTAGCCCTACTGGTACTTCTCGCGCGGCCGCAAGGGCTTTTTGGCGAACGCATCATCGACCGCGTTTGATAGGAGGCAACTCGATGCTCTATCGTGAAAATGGCCAGTTCAAGACCCGCTACGTCGATGACGCCCAGATCTTCCCGATCCGTCAGGATCGCTTGTTCATCGGCGCCGTGTTGTTGATCGCCTTTGTCGTCGCGCCAATGCTGGGCTCGGATTATCTGCTTCGCGCTTTATTGGTGCCGTTTCTCATACTGGCGCTAGCCGCAATTGGTCTCAATGTATTGGTCGGCTACTGTGGCCAGATTTCGCTTGGCACGGGCGCTTTTATGGCAGTAGGCGCTTACGCGGCCTTCAACTTGATGGTGCGTCTGCCCGGCATGCCGCTACTGATCGCGCTGGTACTGGCCGGACTGATTGCTGCCCTGGCTGGCATGGTGTTCGGTCTACCGAGTTTGCGCATCCGTGGGCTATATCTGGCCGTAGCCACACTGGCCGCGCAGTTCTTTTCCGACTGGGTATTCGCTCATGTGCCGTGGTTGACCAATGGGTCATCGTCTGGGTCTGTTACTGCCCCTCAGTTGCAGGTCTTTGGCTTCGTGATTGACAGCCCCATCCGTAAATATCTGTTCTGTCTAGCCATACTGAGCGTTCTCGCCCTACTCGTCAAAAATCTGGTGCGTGGCCGTAAGGGTCGCGAATGGATGGCCACGCGCGACATGGATGTGGCGGCCAGCGTGATCGGAATTTCTCCGGTGCGTGCCAAGTTGTCCGCGTTCGCCGTGAGCAGCTTCATTGTCGGCATCGCGGGCGCACTCTGGGCCTTCGTTCATCTCGGATCCTGGGAGCCTGCCGCGTTCAATATTGATCTCTCGCTCAAGCTGCTGTTCATGATCATCATCGGCGGCCTGGGCTCGGTGATGGGCAGCCTGTTCGGTGCAGCCTTCATCGTGCTGCTCCCCATTTTTCTCAACCGTCTGCCCAGCCTTCTCGGGCTGCAAGCGTCCACTAGTTTCGTCTCGCACCTGGAGTTGATGACCTTTGGGGTGTTGATCGTGCTGTTCCTGATTGCTGAGCCGCATGGCATGGCAAGGCTCTGGAGCACGGCCAAGAACAAACTGCGGCTATGGCCTTTTCCGCACTGAGTTTTCCAAGCGGCGTAATCGCCGCGCCTTGCCTGACCTCACCAAAACGATGAAGGAGAACCTCATGAACATGCGAAAAACCCTATTGGGCGCGACCGTCATGGTCGCGCTGGCAGCCTCGCTCGCTGGCCCGCTGGCGCAGGCTGCGGCAAATGAACAGTTCTTCCCAGTGCTTGTCTACCGTACCGGCCCCTACGGCCCGAACGGCGTACCGTGGGCCAACGGGTACGTCGACTATCTCAAAATGATCAACGCACGAGATGGTGGCGTCAATGGCGTAAAGCTCACCTGGGAGGAGTGCGAAACTGCCTACGCAACAGACCGCGGCGTTGAATGCTACGAGCGCCTCAAGGGGAAAGGCCCGACTGGCGCTACCGTAGTGCAACCACTATCCACTGGTGTGACGTTTGCTCTCACGGAAAAAGCCCCCAAGGACAAGATTCCGCTGATCACCGCAGGCTACGGACGGTCTGAATCCGCCGACGGCGCAGTCTTCAAGTGGAACTTCCCGATGCTCGGCACCTATTGGACCGCTGCGGACATCATCGTGCAGGCGCTCATCAAGCGTGAGGGCGGGGCCGGAAAGCTCAAGGGAAAGACGATCGCACTCGTCTATCACGACTCGCCCTACGGGAAAGAGCCCATCGCGATGCTTGAGGCCCGCTCCAAGATGCACGGTTTCAAGTTCATCAAGTTGCCGGTCACCCACCCTGGCGTCGAGCAGAAGGCGACTTGGCTGCAGGTCCGCCGGGAACGGCCCGATTATGTGCTGCTGTGGGGATGGGGCGTGATGAATGCAACCGCGCTGAAAGAGGCCGTCGCCACGGCCTATCCACTGGATCGGATGTATGGCGTGTGGTGGTCTGGCGCTGAGCCGGATGTGAAGGATGTCGGCGAATCTGCCAAGGGCTACAACGCGCTTGCCATGCAGTACGGCGCTGGAGTCGGCAAGGTGCAGCAAGACATCTTGAAGTACGTCTATGACAAGAACAACGGCACTGGTGCACGAGATCTGGTCGGTCAAGTGCTCTACAACCGCGGTCTGTATTCCGCCATGCTCGCAGTCGAGGGCGTGCGCCGCTCACAGGAACAATATGGCAAGAAGCCCATGACTGGGGAACAGGTGCGCTGGGGCCTGGAGAATCTGAACCTCAACGACGCTGCGCTGAAAAGACTGGGCATTGAAGGGCAGCTTAGACCCCTGCGAACCACCTGCGATGACCACATGGGATCAAGCTGGGCGCGCATGCAGACGTGGGACGGGAAAAAGTGGGTGATGCACGACGCCTGGTATGAGGCCGACATGCAGATCATCAAGCCCATGGTCCGCGAGGCCGCAGCCAAATACGCCAAGGAGCACAACATTGCGCCGCGCGACTGCGCAAAGGAAATGACCTCGGGCTCCTGATGATCCACCCTGCCCGGCCAAGCTCACTGCAGGTCGGGCGCCCACCCGATTTTCTAGGCGACCCATGACTACCCACACCACTGCGCAGGCTGTCCCACCCATGCTCGACGTGCAGGGCATTGAGGTGATTTACAACCATGTCATCCTCGTCCTCAAGGGGGTGTCCATTCGCGTCGACAAGGGACGCATTGCCGCGTTGCTCGGAGGCAACGGGGCAGGGAAAACCACGACCTTGCGCGCAGTGTCGTGCCTGCTTCGTGCCGAGCGTGGCGAGGTCACCAAGGGCTCCATTCACTATGAAGGCCACCGGATCGACAAGGAGGACGCACCCGCCTTGGTTCGCCAAGGTGTGGTGCAGGTCATGGAGGGACGACACTGCTTTGCCCACCTGTCCATTGAGGACAACCTGCTTGCCGGCGCCTACAGCCGCCGCGATGGCAAGGGTGCGGTGCAAGCGACCCTCGATAAGGTCTACACCTATTTTCCACGCCTGAAAGAGCGTCGTCACAGCCAGGCCGCCTATACCTCAGGCGGCGAACAGCAAATGTGCGCCATCGGCCGTGCGCTCATGGCGAGTCCCAAGCTCATCCTCCTCGACGAACCTTCGATGGGCCTTGCGCCGCAGGTCGTCGACGAAGTGTTCGCGATCGTTCGCGAGCTCAATCAGCGCGAAGGTACGACTTTCCTGCTGGCCGAGCAGAACACGGCCATGGCCTTGCGCTATGCCGATCACGGCTACATCCTGGAGAACGGCCGTGTGGTCCTCGATGGCGCTGCGGCGGATCTGGCCGCTAACGATGACGTACGGGAGTTCTATCTCGGTCTGGCCGACCGGGGTCAGAAGTCCTTCCGGGAGGCGCGAAGCTACCGTCGTCGAAAACGCTGGCTGAGTTGACCCGGCGGAAACCGTCAACAGATACCGAGGAGTAACCGTAGTCATGGAATACCACGATACCCCCTATGACGCCCTTGAGACTCGGTCCGCAGATCAGCGAGAAGCCGAGTTCTGGGGGGCACTGAAGCTCACCGCCGCGCATGCCAAAGCCAATGCATCAGCCTGGGCAGATAGGCTACGCGAGATAGAACCCGAAGAGCTTACAGGGCGCGATGCACTCGCACGCATTCCAGTCTTGAGAAAGAACGAGCTGCTGGCATTGCAAAGAGCAAGTTGCGAGCGCGGTGGCGATGTGTTCGCTGGCCATGCCACCGTTGGTTGGAGCACGCGGCAGCCACACCGGGCCACCGCACACCGCGTATTCAGTTCCCCCGGCCCCATCTATGAACCTCAAGGCAGCGGCATCGATCCCTGGCGCATGGCGCGCGCCCTGCACGCAGCTGGGTTGCGCCCTGGGGAATTGCTGCACAACAGCTTCTCGTACCACTTCACCCCGGCAGGGGCCATGCTCGAAGGCGGCGCGCATCGGCTCGGATGTACGGTTTTTCCCGCTGGAATCGGACAGACCGAGTTGCAAGTGCAGGCCCTCGCCGATTTGGGCGCGCATTGTTATGGCGGAACGCCCTCATTTCTCGGCATCCTGGTCGATCGCGCCCAAGCGTTGGGCATCGCGCTGCCACGACTGACCAAGGCACTCGTCTCTGGAGAAGCATTGAACAGTGCGCTGCGCGAGCGGCTGGATGCCGCAAACATTACCGCATTGCAATGCTATGCCTCCGCAGATGTGGGTCTGATCGCCTTTGAAACCCGAGAACGAAACGGATTGCTTGTCGATGAATCCGTGCTGATCGAAATTTTGGATCCAAACAATCGTCCCGTCCCTGATGGCGAGGTCGGTGAAGTGGTTGTCACCGTACTCAACCCGGCATACCCGCTGATTCGTTTCGGCACAGGTGATCTGTCCTCTATCCTTCCCGAATCGCGTCACACCCCGCTATCTTGCGGCCGCACGCAATTGCGCATCGCAGGCTGGATGGGCCGAGCTGATCAGGCCACCAAAGTAAGAGGCCTTTTCGTTCACCCGCATCAGATTCAGGATGTTCTGAAACGCCATCCAGAAGTCCGCTGGGCACGACTGGAAGTGTCGCAGCGCGACGGAGAGGATCAAATGCAACTTATCTGCGTCTCGGAAGTGGCATCGCCCAACCTGGCCCGATCCCTGCAACAAACGATGCGCGACCTCACAAAACTGCGCGCCGAAGTTACCTGGCAGTCCAGCGAAAATTGGCTGCAGAATGCACCTACCATTTCAGACCTTCGCCCCAGACCTTCAAGCCAGGTTCAGGCCGATGGTTGAGGCGACAACCCCATCATGCCCGGACCGACCGCTGAATTTTGGAACGAACGCTTTCGCACCCACACGACTGGATGGGATCGCGGCGCTGTGCATCCGCAACTTCTGCACTGGATCGCAGAGGGTACGCTCAAACCCTGTCGCATTCTGGTGCCGGGCTGTGGCGCGGGGCATGAGGTTTTGCATCTGGCGGCCGCAGGGTTTGAAGTCACCGCGCTGGACTACGCGGAGCAGGCCGTCGCCCTGGTGACCGAGCGCTTGCAGAAACAGGGCTTGAGTGCGACCGTCTTGCAAGCCGATGTGCGGCAATGGGATGCGTCGCAACCGTTTGACGCCATCTGGGAGCAAACCTGCCTGTGCGCGCTTTACCCGGACGATTGGATGGCTTACGCAAATCGGCTGCACCAGTGGCTGGCGCCACAAGGGCGGCTTTTCGCCCTGTTCATGCAGACCGCAAAACCCGGCGCAGAGGAAGGGTGGATACAGGGCCCGCCTTATCACTGCGACATTCTGGCCATGCGCGCGGTATTTCCGTCCACACAGTGGCAGTGGCCCAAGCCGCCCTACTCGCGCGTTCCGCACCCCGGAGGTTCGGCCGAGCTGGCGCTCGTGCTCCGTCCAGTCGCATCAGACGCGCGGGAATAGTCGGCCACGCCGCTCGATCGGGACAGCGCAGCGGCTCGCAGTTTGCTCTGCGATTTTTCCGACGTTCTGGCACTCAAACCACGAAACTCCCAAGCCCGCAGTTTGTCCGTGTCGAGAATTTCCACTCCGCCATACCGCAGATGCAGCACGCCGTCCGCCTCCAGGCGTTGAAAGGCCTGATTCACCCGCTGGCGCGACAAATGACAAAGCTGGCCGATTTCTGACTGCGTGACTTTCAGCGCGCCGCCATTCGCGCCGGCGAGCGGGTGAAACAAATGCCGCAGGGTTCGGGCGACAATCGATTCAGCACCGCTTTGCTGATCGTCCAGCGCCTGCAAGGTCATCAGTTCGAGGCGGTCGTTGAGTTGCTGCAGCAGATAATGGTTGAAGGCAATATTGCGCTCAAGCAACCAGAGAAAAGTTTCGCGCGGCACCAGCGCCAATTCGCAAGTGCGTATGGCTTGGGCCTGATAGCGCCACACCCCCAGTCGCATCAGCGTTCCCTCGCCGAACCAACCGCCAGCCCCCACGCCGGAATAAACCAACGGTTTGCCAGTGGTCGTTGTCACGGTAAATTTCGCAAGCCCCGACATCAAGCCGATCCAATGCTGGGCCGTTTCGCCCAGAGGCTGCAGCGCCTGCCCTGCTGGCACACTCTGATAGCCCACTTCCGAAGCCACGCGGGCCTTTTCAACAGGCTGCAAACGCCCCCACCAGCCGCTGCGGGCTGCCCAGATTGGCGTTTTAGAGTCGTTCATGCACATGTTTCCTGTCTCAGGCTCTATGCTCGCGATTTTTTGCCGTCACTCGTATTTCTGTGTGTAAATATCATGACTTGACGCAATGCACTGTTGAGAACGTCACCCACAAAAAAACCGGGGCATCCCCGGTTTTTTTGTGTTGCGAGTGACGCTCGCAACATGCAGGCAAAGCGCCGTGCTGTATTCAGATCAGGAAAGATTCCTTGCTTTTGCCGCCGTCCACTGCGCTTTGAAGCCAGCGCGGCATTTTTCCCCGCCCGGTCCAGGTTTCACCCGTCTGCGCGTTGCGATATTTCGGCGCGACCGTCGATCCCTTGGACGACGCCCCGCCGCGACGCGAACCGAGATCGGCCAAGGTAATACCGTATTCATCCATTTTGGCGCGAATATCGCTCACCACGGCGGCAATCTCTGCCTTGCGTTGCGTTTCAGCCTGCTGTTTGAGGGCTTCAATCTGTGACTGCAATTCTTTATACGTTGCCATGAGCACCTTCTCCTGTGTTGAAAGTTAAAACCGGGCTCATCATACGACAAAACAAAAAATAAAAAAAAGCCCGCACAAGGCGGGCTCATTCATAAGCACTGGAATGCTTCAAGCGATCATTCGATGGCCTTGGTGATATCTTCCACGACCTTTTTGGCATCACCGAAGACCATCATGGTTTTGTCCATGTAAAACAGTTCGTTATCCAGACCCGCATACCCTGCAGCCATCGAACGTTTGTTCACGATGACGGTTTTTGCCTTGTAAGCCTCAAGAATTGGCATACCGGCAATCGGCGATTTTGGATCGGTCTTCGCCGAGGGATTGACCACGTCATTGGCGCCAAGAATCACGGCGACATCAGCTTGTCCGAACTCTGGATTGATATCGTCCATTTCGAAAACCTGGTCGTAGGGCACCTCGGCCTCGGCGAGCAGCACATTCATATGGCCCGGCATGCGGCCAGCTACGGGGTGAATCGCATACTTCACATTCACTCCGCGCTCGGTGAGTTTCAGCGCCAGTTCCTTGACAGCATGCTGCGCGCGGGCCACAGCCAAACCGTAACCGGGCACGATGATGACCGTTTCGGCGTTGGACAGGAGAAACGCGGCGTCATCCGGGCTGCCCGATTTCACCGGGCGTTGCTGCACCGCCGCGGTCGTTGTGGAAGACTCGGCGCCAAACCCGCCCAGAATCACGCTGATGAAAGACCGGTTCATCGCCTTGCACATGATGTAGCTCAGAATCGCACCGGAAGATCCGACCAATGAACCGGCGATGATGAGCATATTGTTTTCGAGCGAAAAACCAATGCCGGCCGCAGCCCATCCGGAATAACTGTTGAGCATCGACACCACGACCGGCATGTCGGCGCCGCCGATGGGAATAATCATCAGCACGCCCAACACGAAGGCCAGCGCCATCATGATGAGAAAGGGGGTCCACGCCGCCGTCGCCCAGAACCAAAGGCCAAAACCAATGGCCGCCAGAAAAATGATCAGGTTGAGCCAATGCTGCCCGGCAAACCGCACGGGCGCGCCCTGGAACAGGCGGAACTTGTAGCGCCCGGCGAGTTTGCCAAAGGCGATGACCGAACCGCTGAAGGTAATGGCACCCACGACCGTGCCAATGAACAGCTCGATACGGTTACCCGGAGGCAGC
This sequence comes from Thiomonas sp. TH-17, assembly GCF_057473305.1. Lineage (NCBI taxonomy): Bacteria > Pseudomonadati > Pseudomonadota > Betaproteobacteria > Burkholderiales > Thiomonas > Thiomonas sp. TH-17. The sequence goes on along the minus strand of NZ_JBYCKI010000149.1, from coordinate 16,209 downwards.
GGGTCACCAGCAGCCTGGACAATGCCAAAGGCGTGGGGCTCGGCGACTTCGGCCACGGCGATACACACTGCTGCCAGACCGATCATGCTGTGCATGAAAGCCACCAGCTCGGGCATTTTGGTCATTTCGACGCGGTTGGCCATGTAGGAGCCAATGCCGCCGCCGACCACCAGCCCGAGAAGCACATATCCGAGACCAAGCGCCCCGGCATCGCCTCCGACCTTGATAATCAAGGCCACTGTCGTGAAGACGGCGATGGCCATACCTGTCATGCCGAACACATTTCCGCGCCGGCTGGTCGTCGGGTGCGACAAGCCTTTGAGCGCTTGAATGAAAAAGACCGCTGCGAGCAAATACAGCAGGGTCACGAGATTCATGCTGAGTGTCATAAATTGAGTCCTTGATGCTGCGCGTCACCTGCCGCGGCTCGAAACAGATCGGTGCGACATCTGTTGGCTAAGCGGTAACGTCAGATATCTATTGGGGTGTGATTTAGCTCTTGCCGGCTGTTTTCTTTTTGAACATGGCCAGCATGCGCCGCGTCACGAGAAACCCGCCGAATACATTGACCGCTGCCAGCGCAACCGCGAGGGTTCCCATGATTTTGCCCAGAGGCGTCACGGTCAACGCGGCAGCCAGCATGGCGCCCACGATGATGATGGCAGATATGGCGTTGGTCACCGCCATCAGCGGGGTATGCAAAGCCGGGGTGACATTCCACACCACGTGGTAGCCCACATAGATTGCCAAAACAAAAATGGTGAAATTGATCACCAGAGGAGAGATTTCATGCATGGTTCAGTCCTTGTTCAGGATGAAAATCATTGACAGGGTGGAAAATCAGGCCGACTTGCGCAGCAACTGCCCGTCTCGGCACATCAGGCAGGCGGCGACGATGTCGTCTTCCATATTCACCACAAAACCCTTTTCCTTGTCGAACACCAGTTTCAGAAAATCGAGCACATTGCGCGCGTACAGAGACGATGCATCGGCGGCCACGAGGGCGGGCAGATTGGTTTCGCCCACCAGGGTCACACCATGCTTGACCACAATTTTTCCGGCTTCGGTCAAAGGGCAGTTGCCACCCTGCGCCGCGGCCATGTCGATAATCACCGAGCCCGGCTTCATCGACTTGACCATTTCCTCGGTAATCAGCACTGGCGCCCGGCGGCCCGGAATCAGCGCCGTGGAAATGACCACATTGGCCTGCTTGACCCGCTCGGCAACAAGGGCGGATTGCCGCTGCATCCAACTGGCGGGCATCGGACGGGCATAACCGCCGACGCCTTGGGCAATATCGCGCTCTTCATCGGTTTCGAAAGGCACGTCGATGAACTTCGCGCCCAGCGACTCGATCTGCTCTTTGACCGCAGGACGCACATCCGAAGCCTCGATCACCGCGCCCAGACGTTTTGCCGTGGCAATGGCCTGCAAACCCGCCACCCCGGCACCCAGAATCACCACGCGCGCGGCTTTCACCGTGCCGGCTGCCGTCATCAGCATGGGCATGAAGCGCTGGTAAAGATTGGCCGCCAGCATGACAGCTTTGTAACCGCCGATATTGGCCTGGCTGGACAACACGTCCATGCTCTGTGCCCGTGAGGTACGCGGCGCCGCTTCGAGCGCAAACGCCGTCAGCCCTGCGTCGGTCATGGCCTGCAAGCCTTCGGCGTTGAACGGATCGAGCATGCCGACCAATACGGTGCCGGTCTTCATCAGCCCGAGTTCCTCGGCTGTGGGAGGCCTGACCTTGAGCACCATTTCGGCCGCAAAGGCCCCGGCGCGATCGCCGATGGTGGCGCCTACGGCGATGTAATCTGCGTCAGGGGCGTCTGCGCGCAGGCCGGCATCGGCCTGCATCACGACGTTGTGTCCCTGGGCAATCAATTTTTTGACTGTTTCCGGTGTTGCTGCAACACGGGCTTCGCCGGCCAAAGTTTCTGCCGGAATGCCGATACGCATGGAGTCTCTCCTTTGAAGTCTGCTTTATCGGGGTCTGAACGCAGCACGAACACGAAGTCGTTTCAGCCCCACTCTGTCGGAACAAATCTGCTTGCCTAAGCAATAGATCCAAGCGCAGCATTATCCCGCGTTTTCCCTAAGATTGCTGCAGCGCAAATTACGTACATCAGGAAATCTCTTTTGCTTTTTTTAATATTTTGCATCAAGCCCTATTTCTATTTCATGCATTCTTGCCGTCATGCACCCTGATCCCTCTGCGCGCCCTCGCGTCACGGTTGCAGCCATCGTCGAACAGGCCGGCCGTTTTCTGCTCGTCGAAGAGCAGACGGCCGATGGCTTGCGTCTGAATCAGCCCGCAGGCCATCTGGAAGCGGGTGAAAGCCCGCTGCAGGGCGCGGTACGTGAAGCACTGGAAGAAACCGGCCGGGTGTTCGTCCCCACCGGCCTGGTGGGCGTGTATCTGTCGCGCACCCAGCGTCACATTGCAAGCGGTCATCAGGATGTGAGCTATCTGCGACTCGCATTCTGCGGTGAAGTCTCCGCTGCAGACCCCGGGCGCGCGCTGGACGAAGGCATCGTGCGCACGGTGTGGATGGGCCTCGACGCCCTGCGTGCCAGTGCCAGCCGTCATCGCAGCCCGCTGGTGTTGCGCTGCGTTGAGGATTACTTACGGGGGCAGCGCTATCCCCTGGAACTGATCGCCACCGACCCGAGTGTGTTCGGTTGAGCTTGGCCCGTTTTTCTACAATTTGCGCATGACATCTTCTTCTCGCGGCACCGTTGTGGTCGGGCTTTCCGGCGGGGTCGATTCCTCCGTTTCCGCCTGGCTGCTCAAACAGCAGGGCTACACGGTCGTTGGCCTGTTCATGAAAAATTGGGAAGACGACGATGACAGCGAATACTGCTCCACGCGTCAAGACTGGCTCGACGCCGCGAGCGTGGCCGACCGCATCGGCATCGACATCGAGGCGGTGAATTTCGCGGCGGAATACAAAGAGCGGGTGTTTGCCGATTTCCTGCGCGAATATGCCGCCGGACGCACACCCAACCCGGACGTGCTGTGCAACGCCGAAATCAAGTTCAAGGCCTTTCTCGACCATGCCATGCGCCTGGGCGCAGACCGCATCGCCACCGGGCATTACGCACGGGTGCGTGAAACCGATCACGGCTTCGAACTGCTGCGCGGGCTGGACGCTTCGAAAGACCAGAGTTACTTTCTGCACCGTCTCAATCAGGCGCAACTGGCGCGCACGCTGTTTCCGGTGGGCGAACTGAACAAGACTGAAGTACGCAAAGTAGCCGAAGCGATTGGCCTGCACAACGCCCGCAAGAAAGACTCCACCGGCATCTGTTTCATCGGCGAGCGCCCGTTTCGCGACTTTCTCAGCCGCTACCTGCCCACGCAACCCGGCGCGATGAAAACCCCCGAGGGCAAGACGGTAGGCCAGCATCTGGGACTGGCGTTCTACACCCTCGGACAGCGCAAAGGCATCGGCCTGGGTGGAAGCAAGAGCGGCAACGGCGAGCCCTGGTTCGTGGCGGCAAAGGATCTGGAACGCAATCAGCTCATCGTGGCGCAGGGCCACGATCATCCGCTGCTGCTAAGCCACACGCTGCAGGCGCTGTCGGCCAGTTGGGTGTCGGGCACGGCGCCCGCTGAAGGGGCCTGCGGCTACGGTGTGAAGACCCGCTATCGTCAGGTGGACGCGGCTTGCCGTTATCAGGGCCAAGGCACTAAGCGCTTCACCCTGAAGTTCGACTCACCGCAATGGGCGGTAACGCCGGGACAGTCGGCCGTGCTGTATGACGGCGAGGTTTGTCTGGGCGGCGGCATCATCGAGGCCGCATCGAGGAACGCCTGAAAACTTTCAATTCATCCGGGCCAGCAGGGTTTCAACTTCGTCGAGCATGGCGCTGAGCTTGGGCTGCTCGCCGCCCTCGGTGGGCTCCAGACGCCCGTCAAGTTCCTGCTCCAGATAGCACACGGTCATTCGCACAAAGGTGCTGTCGAGCGCCTTGCGCACGGCTGAGAGTTGCTGAGCCACCTTCAGGCAGGGCTCGCCCTCTTCGATCATGCGCTGTACGCCGCGCATCTGCCCTTCGGCACGCTTGAGACGGTTGAGAATGTCTGTGCGAGAGGCTTCGTTGGTCAGAACTGACATGGTGATGGCTCCGGGAATCTGTATGGGCTTGGTACTGCGTTTCATCCGATCTTCTCCATCATAGGCGAGCGGCCCGAATCCGTCGGCCGCACCAGCCAAGCCCGTTCAGGCCGCATGAATCAGCGCCACCGGTTCAGGTGCGAGCAAGCTGCCATCGCGCAGGCCGCGCGCAGTCGCCAGGGTCAACCAGCCGATGATCACCGAGGCCAGCGCCAGTGCCAGAATGGCAAAGGTCTGCATCGCGCCGTTTTGCGTCATGAGGGCGAGGTGCATCGACAGTCCGGCAAACGCGGCCAAGGGGAAGGACAGCGCCCAGTGGCCGATGGTGAAGGCCTCCTGCATCATTGGCTTGAACGACAGAAAGCTAAGAATGACGAAGAACAGCGCAATGCCCCACGCCCCCTCCAGTGCCTCGACGGGCGCGCCCAGTTGAGCCAAGCCCAGGCCGCCGGCCGCCGGAGGTGCAACGGCGATGAACAGCATGGGCAAGAGCTTGCGCGGCAGCATGCCGAAGGCCGTGACGCGCACCATGAACAGCACCTGCACCACGACAAAAAAGAGCGCACCGATCGTCCACTGCGCTACGGACCAGATCTGAAAACCGAGTGCGGCGCCGGCAAAGGGCACGACGACATTGCCTGCCGCGGCCAGAAAGAGCGCAGGGGTAATGCCCGCCCAATTCGGCCCTTTGTCAGTCGCTGCGCTCTGCCGCAGGCGATGAAAGACCCACACCGTCACGGCCAACTGAGCCCAGGCGCCGAGCATCCAGAATCCGGCCATCCAGACATTGTTGGCGCCCAGCACCTGCACGGCAAACCCGGCGGTCACCAGCATCGCCATGGGCACCAGGGCCAGCACGGGGTGGCGCACGTCGGCCAACCAGTCGGAGGCATGCCGCTGCAATCTCAGTCCGGTGAGCAGCGCGAGCAAGCCCAGCGCGCCAATGGCGGCCCAGCCCAGCACCTGCGAGATCATGGCCGCGGGTTCGCCGAGCAGGGCCGTGGCCTGATGCCAGGCCAAAGCAAGGCCGCCCCAGCCCACGACCACGGCAAACCAGCCGGGCGCGAGGAACTTGAGGCGGGGATGAGCAGAACGTGCCATCACCCTGCCCGATCAGCCGCAGCTGTTGACTTTGGAATCGGGCACGCCCAGCTTGCGCAGAAAAAAGCCCAGCGGGCACAGATTGGTGAAACCGAATTGCAGCAGGTTGGCGCCCACAAAACCGGTGAACAGCAGGAACCACTGCGAGACGAAGATCGGGCTGGCGGGCGCGCCCAGCAGCACGGACAGCAGCACGAAGGTGCCAGCGATAACACGGATATAGCGTTCGACAGTCATTTCAAATCTCCAAGGTTGTGATCGTTGAGTCGTCAGATTCAAGTCGTCAGCACAGGTTCAGCCGGAGCGGCCGGGGCCTTGGGCGGAACTTTGGGCTTCACCCGGATCTGCCAGACGTAGTAGAGCAGAGGGATGACGATCAGGGTGAGGATGGTGGACAGCAGAGTGCCGAAGATCAGCGACACGGCCAGGCCGCCAAACACCGGGTCGGACACCATGATGGCCGAGCCGAACATGATGGCCAGCGCCGTGAGCAGAATGGGCCGCAGGCGCACCGCCCCGGCCTGCGCGACCGACTCCTGCAGGCTGTAGCCGCGGGCCCGGTAATCGAGGATGAAGTCGATCAGCAGCAGCGAGTTGCGCACCACCACACCCGCGAGCGCGATGACCCCGATCATCGAGGTGGCGGTGAACGACTGATGCGTGATCCAGTGGCCGGGGAACACGCCGATGAGCGTCAGCGGAATGGCCCCCATCACAATGACCGGCAGCAGGAAGGACTTGTAATACGCCACCAGCAGCAGGTAGATGAACACCAGCGCCACCATGAAGGCCGCGCCCAGATCGCGGAACACGTCGAGCGTCAGGCGCATTTCGCCGCCCCAGAGCAGTTGATAGCCCTTGAGATCGCTGGCCGGGGTTTCGGTGAAGCCGAGGTTGCCGGTGGTGAAGGTGGTGCCGTTGGCGAGCTTCTTGCCGTCGAGCATGGAGTTCAGGCTCAAGGTGGCATACACCGGGCTGGAATGAATCATTTCTCCGCCCACATAAACCACCGGATGCTGGTCGCGGCTGTAGATCGGTTTGGCCAGCGTGGTCTTCTCCACCGTGGCGATGCTCGAGAGCGGAATCACCTTGCCTTGCGCATTCTGGATCGGCACGTCGAGCAGTTGCTGCGGGCTCTGGCGATCGGCGCGCGGCACGCGCACGATGATGTTGACCGGCTCCAGCGCGTTGCTGTCATGCACCGCGCCGACCTTCAGCCCGGATACATAGTTGTGCAGCAACTGGATGATCTGCCCGGGCACGATGCCCGACATCGCCGCTTTCTGACGGTCGATCTTGATGCGGTACTCCGAGGTCGTGGTCGTCACCGAGTCGTCCCGGTTCATCAGGCCGTAGGTTTTGTCGAAGTCGCCCAGCACGTCCTTGGCGGAGGAGCGCAGAGTCGCATAGCTCGGGCCATACAACTCGGCCATGACCTGCGCGCGCACCGGCGGGCCCGGCGGTGTCTCGAACAGCTTGATGAAGGTGGACGGGAAACGTGCGCGCACCGGGGCAAGCTGGTCATAGAGCTTCTGCACGATTTCGTGCGACTCGACCGAACGCTCGCCCTTGCCCACCAGATTCACGCGAATCTGTGCAAAGTTGTCGCCGCGCTTGAGCATGTCGCCGCGCACCAGCGAAGCGAAGTCGATCGGCGCCGCCTGGCCGACGAAGGTCTGGTAATCGACCACATAAGGATTGGTCGCCAGCACATCGCCCACCGCACGCGCCACCTGATCGGTGCGCTCGAGCGTCGAGCCTGCCGGGGTGTCAACCTGCACCAGGAAGGTATTGGTGTTGTCGTTGGGCAGCATCTTGAGTTCAACGCCCAGCGCGGACAAGGGGCCGTTCATGCCCGAGGGCCGGATGAACTGCCAGGCCGGCATGAGCATGGCCGCGATGAGCAGCAGCAGCACGGCGAGGAACATCAGGTTGCGTTGAACACGGTTGCGCAACAGCGGCTCGATCATTTTCAGATACGCCGTGTGCAGCTTGTCCTGCTTGTGCGCGCCTTCTTCTTCCAGACTGCTGCTGTGCGCCAGTGCCTCGCGCATGGCCTTTTTGCTTAGCCAAACCCGCGCCGCCCAGGGCACCACGGTATAGGCCAGGATGAGCGAGGCGATCATGGCCACCGGCACGTTGATCGGAATGGGCCGCATGAACGGCCCCATCATGCCGCTGACAAAGGCCATCGGCACAAAGGCGAGAATCACCGCCAGCGTGGCCATATTGGTGGGATTGCCGATTTCGTTGGTCGCCTGAATTACCGTTCGATTGAAGTTCTTGACCGGCCCGCCATGCAGGTGTCGGTGGATGTTCTCGATCACCACAATGGCGCCATCGACCAGCAGGCCCAGCGAGAGAATGAGCGCGAACAGGGTGATGCGGTTGATGCTCTGGCCGACGATCAGATCGACCGTGAGCACGGCAAACAGCGTCAGCGGCACGGTGAGCGTCACGATGCCCGCCTCGCGCCAGCCGAGGAAAAACCACAGTAGCAGCGACACGCTGACAATGGCGATGCCCAGATGCTCCACCAGCGTGTTCACCGCCTCGTTGGCCTTGTGGCCGTCGTCGCGGGTCACGGTGACATGCACCCCCTGCGGCAGCGCATAACTCTCGATCTCGCTGAGCTTGGCGAGCACATCGTGCACCACGACCACCGCATTGGTGCCCGATTTTTTGGCGATGGCCAGCGTGACCGCGCTCATCTCCTGACCCTGCGGCTTGCCCTTGGCGGCCAGGCCCCAGGCGAAGTGCGAGAGGTCGTCCACCTGTTCCGGACCTTCGGTGACTTTGGCCACGTCCTTCAGATAAACCGGCTTGCCACCCGGTGCGCCGATCATGATGTCGCCCACCTGCTGCGCATTGCCGAGGAAGCTGTCGATGCGTACCGGGGTGACCTTGTTGCCATCCACCAGATTGCCGATGGGCGCCGCTGCGTTGCTGCCTTGCAGAATCTTGTCGAGCTGTTCGAGCGGAATGCCGGCTGCCGCCAGCTTGCTCGGCGAAATCGCCACGTTCACCGCGCGAGGCGCGCCGCCCACCACCTCGGTGAACGACACTCCGGGCACATTGCGCAGATGCGCCAGCACCTTTTCGCCCACGTCGCGCAACTGCATGCCGTTCATCGTGGCCGACGACAGCGTGAGGGTGAGAATGGGCACGTCATCCACATTGATCGGCTTGATCACCGGCTGCATCGCCCCGGGGGGAATGCGGTCGAGGTTCTGCATCAACTGGTTGTACATCTTGACCAGGCTTTTCTCCTGGTCTTCGCCCACCTTGAACTGCACCGTGACCACGCCGAAGTCGTTGGTCGCATAGCCATAGGTGTGATCGACGCCGGACATCGAGGCCATGATGGCTTCAAGCGGCTTGACCACCAGATTCTGAATCTCCTGCGGCCCGGCCCCCGGCTTGGCGACGATGATGTTCGCCGCCGGCACCACGATCTGCGGGTTGTATTCGCGCGGCGTGACCAGCAAGGCCAGCACCCCGGCGAGGGTGAGGCCGACCATGATCAGGGCGGTGATTTTTGATTCGATGAAAGCGCGGGCCAGCTTGCCCGCGCTGTTCATGGGAGCCGCATGTTCAGCCACGGTTGCCTCCGCCGATCTTCACGCCGTTTTCCACTTCAGGCAGATTGCTGGTGACGATGGTGTCGTCCGCGTTCAGCCCGGCCTGAATCTCGACATCGGCGCCCATCTCCGCACCCACACGCACCAGCCGGAAGTGGGCGATGCCGTCCTTGTCGACCACGAACACCCCGGTCATCCCGGCGCGATCAACCACGGCGCTTTGCGGCACGCGCAACTGCGGCGAGCTGCCCACGGCAAAGCCCACGCGCACGAAGCTGCCGCTATCCAGCCCGGCCTTCGCGGGCAAGTCGATTTTCACCGTGTGGGTATGGCTCATCGGGTCGGCCACCGGCACGGCCTGGGCGATGGCGCCCTGCAGCGATTTGCCGTTGGCCAGCACCTGCACCTTGTCGCCCACCTTGATCTTGGCGAACACCTCGCCCGGCACCTGCGTCGTCACCTGCAACTTGCCCTGCCCTTCGATCACCAGCACCGGACGGCCCGGCGCGGCCAGATCACCCTGGTTGGCCATCTTCTGAACCACCACACCACTGATCGGCGAGGTGACGGAGGAATAGCGCATCTGCGCCGCAGCGGTGTTGTAGCCGGCCTGGGCTGCGGCCACCTGCTCCTGCGCCACCTGGTAGCGCAACTGGATCTGATCCCACTGCTGTTTCGGGATGGCTTGCTCTTTGTACAGATTGCCGAAACGCTCGAGATCACCCTTGGCGTTGGCCAGATTGGCCTGCGCCTGCGCCAGCCCGGCGCGCGCCTGCGCCACCTGGCCCTGAATGTCGGTGGGATCGACCTGGAAAAGCAACTGCCCGGCCTTCACGTTCTGCCCCTCTTTGACATTGAGAGTGCGGATATAGCCCATCAGCCGCGATGCAATCTGCACCTGATTGCTCGACACCACCGTGCCCGACAGCAGGGTGAGGTTTTGCTGATCGCTCGATGCGAGCTTGAGGGTTTGCGCCGCCACGACTCGGGGCGCGGCCGGTGTTTGCGCAGTATCAGTCTGATGGCCGCAGGCCGACAACAGGGCTGTGGACAGCACGAGGGCCAGCGGCGCGCGGCGCAGCAAAGGCAGGACAGAATGGTTCATGGCGGTCATGAGAAAAAGATCAGGTTCGGATGCACTTCAGGAAACGGCGCGCAGCAGACGGGCAAAGCGCCCGGTCGGCAGCGCTTTCAGGGTTTGGAGGGCGCGTCAGCTGCAACGGTCTGCGCCACCGCGGCTTGCGCTACCGGCTTGATTGGCTGCGTGGCGTCAAGCGTCAGATCACCGATCGCCAGCCGCAACGCGGCGCGCTGCATATTGACCTGCTGCTTGGCCATGATGAGATCGGCTCGCGCCTTGTCGAGCTGTGCTTGCGCGCCCTGCACTTCGACCAGCGTGCCCACGCCATCGGCATAGCGCTTGCTGACGATGCGCGCGGCTTCTTCAGATTGCTTGACCGCCAGCTCGCGGGTCTTGACCTGATTGGCCGCTTCGATGGCCTTTCGGTAGCTGTCCTGAACCTGCATGCCAAGCTGGTTTTGTTCGCTCTGCAGTTTGGCCTGCAGCTCCATGCGTTTGGCCACGGCCTGATCGACCGCGTTCTGCGTCACACCGCCGTCAAAGATTGTCCAGTTGAGCTGCGCGCCCACGGTGTAGCTGCGCGACTCGAAGCCGACGTTCGGGTCATTGGTATCGAACCGCGCCATGGCGCCGATTTGCGGATAACGGTCAGCGCGCGCCACCTCGATCTTGCCGCCAGCCGCGGCAATCTGGTGCTGCAGCGCCTGAATTTTCGGGTTGCGCTCCATCGCCTGTCCGACCCAAGCATTCGGGTCGCCCTCAGGCAGGGTCACCATGACTTCCGGCCCCAGGGTGATGGGCTGGTTCAGCGGCACGCCAAGCACCACATGCAGCGCGTCCATCGCCTGCGCTTCCATATTGGCGGCCTGATCCTGCTGCAGCTTCACGTCCTCCTGCCGCACCTGCGCGGAAAGCAGATCGCTCTTGATCACCACGCCTTGCTTGAACAGGCTGTCCACCGTTTTCACCTGGCTTTGCGACGCTTCCAGCGCCTTGCCCGCCACGCCCTTAAAGGCACGCGCGGTGTACACGCCGTCATACGCCTGCAGGGCGTGATAGATGATCTGCTGCCTGGCCGCCTGATCACCGGCCTGCGCCGCCATCAGCATGGAACGGGCCTGTTGGAGATACCCCTGCAACTTGCCGCCGGTGTAAATCGGCAGCTCGGCCTGGATGCGAGTATTGAAATTGTTGACCGAACCGGGGTAGTTGAGCGAGTTGGGCGCCACGCTCAGCACATTGGGGTTAGTCGGGTCGAACTGCCCAGCGCCAAAATCGTTGAACGTCGCCTGCCGCTGCGACAGCTTGATACCGAAGGCATTGAGCGCGTCGTTGGTACGGGTAACCCCAGCCGACACGGTGATTTTTGGCAGGCGCGCACCCTCTGCCTGATTGATGCCGGCACGCGCCTGCGCCATCTGCGCCTGTACGCCGAGCAAATCGGGGTTCTGCCTCAGCGCCACGTCCACCGCCTGGCGGAAATCCAGCGTCTCAGCCTGCGCCGACGCCATACTCCAAAAAACGTAAAGACAAGCACCTGCCAACAACCCGACGCGCACGCGTCGGGGCATGGAATCCATCATCATCCAGCTCCGCCAGAAAGAGGAAAACTAAACAAGGAATGCGTGAAACCGATCCCGAAGCGCCTACACCCTCAGGTGTATAAGCCCCCAAGCGGGGCAGACTGCTTCGAGGATAGCCGCCCCGTTCGGCGAGGTCACGCGATACATACAGGCAGGAGTATATCAATACCCATGGGGGTATCCGATTTCCCGCCTTGCCAAGAGGCGATTTGTCGCCGCAATGCGACAAGCGGCAGGCCGCTCAGGCCGCGCCCGACTTGGCCTTGAGCGCCTGCGCACTCTCTTTCAGCGCGCGATCAATGAAGGCGCCGTAAAAATCCGCCGTGGGCGCACCGGTGATGCGCTCGCCGATCTCTTTGCCGCCGGGCCCGAAAAACAGCACCGTCGGCGCAAGCCGGATGCCGAACTGCCGAGCCAGTTGCACACCGGTCGTCGGCTTGCCATCGAACCCGGTGACCGGGCTGCGGCTGGTGATCTCGATCTGCTGCACCACATAGCCTTCTTTGGCCATGAACTGATATTGAGTGCGCCGCAGTTTTTCGCAGAATGGGCAGTTGGGCAGGCTGAACATGACGATGAGGGGTTGATCCTTTGCCGCGGCCTGAATTGCGCTTTGCTGCAGGTTCTGCACCGGCGGCAGCGGCGTTTCAGCCCAGGCCGCACCCGCAGTCAGGCTCAGCAAAAGCAGTGAAACAAGGCGCAGAAACTGTCGCCACTGTTGGCTTAATGCGACGAAGCCCTCTCGGGGCTTGCACTGAGCGCCCCCAGGGCTGGACTGCGCCCAGCCCGCCCCCCGTGGGGGACAAGGAAACTTGGGGCGGCCCTGCGTTTCCTTGAGAGAAAACACCTTCACCTTCGACATACAGACACCTCGACTCCGAAGTCACGGGATAATGGGGGTATGTTATCCACAGCCCGATACCCAGCGGCAGCGTCGGTGATCCGTTTTTCCACCCTGCTGCTTACCGTTGCGGCGCTTCTCAGCGCCTGCTCTCCCGCACTCGACTGGCGTGATGTGCGACCAAAAGACATCAACATTCTGCTGACCTATCCCTGCAAACCGGAGCAGATCGCGCAGGACGTGGATCTGGCCGACCAGAAGATAAAAATGAGTATGACCGGCTGCGTGGCCGACAAAATGACCTTTGCGCTCGCCCATGCCCAACTACCCAACCCCGCGCTGGCCGCCCGGGCGCTGGCTCAGTTGCATCACGCCGCGGTTGACAATGTGCATGGCAAGGTCACCTTCTCTTCGCCTGACATTCCCAAAAATGCCACACCGGGTCTGCCCGATAGCCTTGACCTTCGCATCGACGGTCAGACGCCCGACGGCAAACCGGTGCGAGAGCGGGTTTTGCTGTTCAGCCAGGGCAATAACGTCTATCAGGTCACTGCGTTTGCACCCTCTGACGAATTCAAAGATGAAGCGGCGCAAACTTTCGCCGGATCTGTGAATTTATCCCCATCCCCCTGAAAATCAGCGACCTATCATGCAAAGCAGATTCACTCGCCGGTAAGTTCCGTATGCCCGGTCTATTCATCGTTGCCCACGCTCCGCTCGCCAGCGCCTTGAAAGAATGCGCCAGCCATGTGTACGCCGGATGTCCGCAAAAACTGCTGGCTTTCGACGTGGCACCCGACGCCGTGGTCGAAGACACGGCGCAGGCCGCCCTGCCCGCGCTGCGCCAGGCTGCAGCAGATGGCAGCGCCTTGGTGCTGGTCGACGTTTTCGGCGCCACGCCGAGCAATATCGCGCTGCGGCTGTCCGAACTGGCAGATGACCTCAAGCTCAAGATCGTGGCCGGGGTGAACCTGCCCATGCTGCTGCGGTCGGTGTGCTATCAAGACGAGTCGCTCGACGGTCTGGCCACCCGCGCGACGGCTGGCGCCATTCAGGGCGTGATTCAGGTTTCCGCAAGCGCCCCACAACAACAGCCCCTCCGCAGCCCTTCTCATGCCGCAACGCATCATTCAAGTCAGCAATAAGCTCGGTCTGCACGCCCGCGCGTCGGCCAAGCTCACCAAGCTCGCGGGACAGTTTCCCTGCGACCTCTTCATTTCCAAGGGCGCGCGTCGCGTCAACGCCAAAAGCATCATGGGGGTGATGATGCTGGCGGCGGGCATCGGCTCCACCGTCACGGTCGATGCCGAAGGCGATCAGGCCGATATCGCACTCGACGCGGTGCAGGCGCTGTTCGACGACAAGTTTGGCGAAGGCGAGTAAGCGCGGCGGAAGATTTCGCAGCTTTACATATCTTCACCCCCGCGAGACTTGCGGGCAATCGCCGCCTCGCAAAATGGATTCATCGTTACTTCCTTCTCAAGGACTGCCATGAATCCTCAAACCTCATCTCCTTCCCCGTCCGCCAAGGTGTCGCGGCTGCGCCGCACTCTGGGCATGGTCAGTGCCGCAGTAGTCGTCGCCGTGGCCAGCCACGCCGCGCTGGCCAGCGCGCAAACCCCGCCGCCCGATGCCCCCATGCAGCACGGCGGCATGGGGGGAAAAATGGGCCATTGCGGCCCCGGCAAACACGGCGAGCGGGGCATGGAGCGCATGCTCTCCAAGGCTGGCGTCAGCCCGGAGCAACGTGACAAAATGCGCGCGCTGCAAAAACAATCCTGGGGAAAAGCCCGCCCGGAAATGGAGCAAATGCGCGGTCTGATGCAGCAGCGCATGAAGCTGCTGGCCGCGCCGCAGATCGATCGCGGTGCACTCGAGGCCTTGCGCGACAAGCAGATGGCCCTGGCCAACCAGCTCTCGCGCAACCGCACGCAGACGCAGTACGAAATGGCGCAAATCCTCACTCCCGAGCAACGCGCCAAGCTCTACGCCATGATGGAACACCGCATGGAGCGCATGGAACATCGTCACGGCCCTGGCATGAAGCCAATGGGCGGCCCGGGCATGATGCAATAAGGCTTCTTCACAGAGGGACGCAGGCCGCTTCGCGGCCTGTGTGTTTTTGATGAAACTGCGTTTTTTGAAACTGCGACTTCCTGAACGGGATTTCCCATGACCCCGCAAACCCGCACCTCCCCCAGCCAGCTACTGCTGGTTGAGGATGACCTCCGGCTGGCCCAACAGGTCAGCGATTTCCTGCAGACCGCCGGCTGGCAGGTGACGCATGCGGCCAATGCCGCGCAGGCCGAGGGCGAACTCAACCCGCGGCGCGGTGACGCCCCAGGTTTCGACGCGCTCGTGCTCGACCTCATGCTGCCCGACGGCGACGGCCTCGACATCTGCCGCCGCCTGCGCACGCACAGCGATCTGCCCGTGCTCATGCTGACGGCGCGCGGCGACCCGTTCGACCGCGTGGTCGGGCTGGAGATCGGCGCCGACGACTATCTCACCAAGCCGTTTGAGCCGCGCGAGTTGCTGGCGCGGCTGCGCGCCATTACCCGCCGCCGCGCGGGCAGCCTGTCGCCGCGCGATCCGCAGGCCGAACAAATCCTGCGCTTTGGGCGACTCGATATCGACCCTGCCGCCCGTCAGGCGCGCATCGACGGAGAAGACCGGCCGATGACGGCCTACCAGTTCGATCTGCTGCAAGTGCTCGCGCGCCACCCAGGTCGGGTGCTGACGCGCGAGTTCCTGCTGGGCGCCGTCAAGGGTGAATCGCTCGAAGCCTTCGACCGCTCCATCGACGTGCATATCAGCCGCATCCGCGCCGCCATCGAAGACGATCCGCGCCACCCCCGCCGCATTCTCACCCTGCGCGGCGCGGGTTATGTGTTCACCAAATCGCAGGACGGCATCTGAATATGTCCTCGCCCACGCCGCCAGACGGCACACCGAAACAGGCCAAGCTCTGGAAGCGTCTGTGGATCGCCCTGATTCTGGCGCTGCTGGTGCAGGCGCTCGTGTCCGCCCTGGTGTTTCACTGGGTGTTCGAGATGGATCCGCAGCAGGCCCAGTTCCGGCGCGAAGTCTTCCGCGCCTTCATGCAGCAGCACGGCATCGGCCCGCCCTCGCCCTGGCGTCATCTGCTGATGTCGCCTTTCACCGGCACCGTGGTCACCGCCATTCTGCTCAGCCTGGTCACTTACCCCATCATGCGGCGGCTGACCCGGCGGCTGGAAAATCTCCAGCAGGGCGTGCGCGCCTGGGGCGGCGGCGACCTGAGCGCGCGCGTGCCCGTGCAAGGACGCGACGAAGTGGCGCAACTCGCGCAAAGCTTCAACACCGCCGCCGGGCGAATTGAATCGCTGATGCAGAGCCATAAATCGCTGCTGGCCTACACCTCGCACGAGCTGCGCACCCCGCTCACGCGACTGCGTCTCAGCCTGGAAACGCTGTCCACCCCCGTGCCCGCCGCTGCGCGCGATGTCGCCGCGCGTGCCGCCAAGCACGATCTCGCCGAGCTCGATGCGCTGATCGACGACATCCTGCTCTCCAGCCGACTCGATGCCGCGACCGGACAAACCCTCCAGCTCGAAGAACTGGACCTGCTCGCCCTTCTGGCCGAAGAAGCCGCACGTTTCGACGTTGAAGTGCACGGCGACTGGATCACTCTGCAGGGCGACGAACGCCTGCTGCGCCGCGCTGTGCGCAATCTGCTCGACAACGCCCAGCGCCACGCGCCGGGCGCCGCGCCCCAAGTCAGCCTGACCGCGGTGCAGGGCGGCGGCATCATCCGCGTCTGCGACCAGGGGCCGGGCATTCCCCCGGCCGATGCGCAGCGCATTTTCGAGCCTTTCGAGCGCCTGTCCGGGCGCGGCGAAGGCACCGGGCTGGGCCT
>NZ_JBYCKI010000148.1:0-10012 GCF_057473305.1 Thiomonas sp. TH-17 | reverse complement strand
GACCCAGAATTGATGTCCATGAATCAGATGAAACCAGCCTTGAAGCCGCCCTGCGCGTGGCTGCACAAAAATATGGGGGCAAAGTGGACATCACCGGATCTGCAGAATTTCGGGAACAGGCAGCCAGAATGGCGACCCGTCTGGGTATTGATGTTATTGATGGGGATCTCGCAGCAATTGTGGATGATGAAAAAGCGAAGGCGGGGTTTAGCTGGAAGATGGAGCGTAAGGTCGTCGCAAAACCGCGTGAAGATACCAGGAAGCACGTTGAGCAATGTGATCATCCTGAAACTGGCGTAGATCTCGGTTAAAAACGCTTGGCACTCCTGGAAGTTTTGTTCCTTGCAGAGATCGGTTGGACGACATTTGGCGCTAGCCACCGGTGAAGACGTGAAGCTGTCCGGCTTGGGGAACTTCACCCTGCGGGAGAAGCGCGCCCAAACTGGACTGCACGGAACCCGAAGAGTGGAAAGCCGTTCGAGAACACTGCCCAGCGGATGGTGACGTTTCGGGCCAGCGCAATGCTACGCATTAATGTAATATTTCGGTACGGCTGACAGATATTGAGGTAGTAGCATGATCTATACGCACATGATCTCAACGTATCCAATCAACTCCGCCGAATAACTGCCATCTCCATTCGCTGCGCCCTTGTGCTTCAGTTCACGTTGCAAGGTCGGTTCAACCACCTGCGCGAATAGTTCCTGTCGCTGTTCTGGCTCGAACATCGGTAAGGTTATTGGTGCTTGGAGGTATTGCTCCGCCAGTCGCTCGACCGCCGGAACCCTTGTGCCGTCCTGCTTAACGGCAATTGGCTGAATGACGACACGACGTTCACCGTTGCCTACGGACGCTTCGACCATCCAGAGAGAAAGCAGAACCGGCGCGTCCACATCCCCTGAAACCGCAATGCCAATATCCTCGGCTGGAACGCTCCGCCAGCGTCCCAGCTCTTCCTGTATCAGCGGGTGATCCAAGCCCATCAATTCCACGTTGTCACTGCTCGTCGCCGTATCGCGGCTCAAGGTAAATCGTGCCCGATGTACGCCATCAACCGTCACTAGGTCGTATGTTTCGTCGTTAATCTTGACCAAGCGTTGCTGACGATCTGCCACTGCTGCCGACAGGAAACGCACCAACCGATCCAGGCTGGACGACACATCGGAAAACGGCTTGTAGTCATCGAGACTGAAGCCTTCAAGGTCTTGGAACAAATCGAACACAACTTGCCGCGCTTCGCGTGAATTCGAGAGTGCTGCCTCCAACTCCACCTGTGTGCGTTTCAGCTCAGGGTCGGACAACGCCTCCTGGTACAGGCGGTCGTAATTGAGGCGCTCAGATAGCTGGCCAAGAATCTGCGACCGTAGGTCTTCCGCTACGTTGCCTTGGTCGTCAATCTTGCCGACTGTCTTGGCGATTTCCGTCAGTTTTTCATCGAGCATCAGGAAAATTCGTCCTTCGATTGTGTCAGACAGGACGAGGTTGTAGACCTGCGCCGTGTGGTTCTGCCCATAGCGGTGGATGCGCCCGATGCGTTGTTCCACATCCATCGGATTCCACGGCAAATCGAAATTGAACAGGATGCGCGCGAATTGTAGGTTCAAGCCTTCGCGGCCAGCCGCTGTGCACACCAGAACACGCGGCCCATCCTTCAAACGGAATTTCCGCTCTGCTGCCAGCTTGGCACCGTGGTCGCCGCCACGCAGTACCACCACACCCTGGCCGGGATAGGCCTGCTCAATTTCGCGAGCAATCAGATCAACCGTACCGAGGTAGGTAGCGAAGATCACGATCTTCTCGCTAGCGTTCTGCCGCCACAGCGTGCCCAAGCCGTCGAGCAGCTTCTGCATCTTGGTCTCGCGCTCTGCCGGGAACAAGCGCAGCAGGTCGCCGATGCGCAGGCGCTCCTCCGGCAGGTGCAGGTTCACCACCGCCGAAGAGGCTTCTTCCGCGTGCGTGGCCGAATATTCGCTGCCGTAAGGATCAGAGGCCATCTCCAGCACCTCTTCGTCCAGCTTTTTCACCAGCCGATATTTCAGATCGGCCAGCACGCGATCCACCTCGCTGCGCCCGACGCTGTCGCGCGACAGGCAGAACTCCTCGTGGATCAGCTCGCGCGCTTCTTCGGTCAAGCGCTCGCGGCCCTCGATGTCCAGTTCCTTGTCGCGCAGAAACGCCTCGTGCAGCGTCAACATCAGCAGGCGGCGCTTGAGTGTGCGGCGCACGGCGGCGAAGCTCGATGCCGCGATCTTCTGGAAGATCGCCATCAGGAAGCCCAGCGCGCGCCCCTGGTTGCCTTGGCGGCGCGCGAGGTCGAAGCCATCCTCCAAATACTCGCGCAGCTTCTCGTAAAACAGGCGCTCCGCTTGGTTCATCACGAACGATTCGGTGTGAACCCAGCGCCGCGCAAATAGCGGTGAGCCATCCGGCTGGCAGGCGTCCGCCTTAGTGCGGCGGAAGATCACCGTATTGAGACGGTGGCGGTTCTCCAGCATCTCTTCGGGGCTGCCAAACAGCGTGGGGTTCAGGAGTTGCGCCAGCATCCAGAACTGGAAGTGATTTCCCTGGTGCGGGGTGGCCGACAGAAGTAGAAGGTCACGCGAATGATCTTTCAGCGCCTCGGCCAGCTTGTAGTTTTCGGTCTTGCGTACCTTGCCGCCGGTCTTGTAGGCCGTGAGGTGGTGGGCTTCGTCGAACACCACCAGATCCCAGCGCTGCGCGTTCAGCAGGCGCTTGATGCGCGCCGGGCGCTTCAGCGTGTCAATGCTGGCGATCAGCCGGTCGTGCTTGGCGAAGGCATTGGTCTTGCGGTCGGTGATGTCGCCCTCGGAGCCGAACACCTCGAAGTCGAGGTTGAACACCTCGTTCAGCTCACGGTGCCAGTTGTTCACCAGCCCGGCGGGCACCACCATCAGGGCGCGATTCAGCTCGCCCCGGCTGACCAGCTCTCGCAAAATCAGGGCGGTTTCAATGGTCTTGCCCAAGCCCACCTCGTCGGCAATCAGATAGCGCCGAGGAGATGCGGTGGCAATGCGGTGCGTCAGCACCACCTGATGTGGCAGCAGGTCGATCTTGGCCGAGGTCAGTGCCGACGCGTTTTCCATGACGGGCAGCGCGTGAGCCTCGTAGGATAGCCACGCTTTGCGCGCCCGATCTGCGCCGCCATCGACGGCACGCAGGATGCGCTCGGTGCGCGAGAGCTGGCGGTGCACCGCGCCCACCGGCACACGGCGCTCGCCCACGCCGAAGAAGGCGCGCAGGTAGCCATCGTGAGCCGGGTCAAGAACTACACCTTGGCCGAATTCGTGATGAGTGATCCGTTCGCCGGGTTGAAACTGAGCCGCTGCTTCCACGCGCCGACCTCAGGTAATTCGCAAGTGGAAGAGGCCTGCCGCTTTTGCGCCCTCGCGCAGCAGAATTTCCTGCGGGTACTCATTGGCCTCGCCCCAGAGCAAGCGGCCAAAGTCGAACTGCTGACCTCGGTGTGTCGCTTCGCACAACCACGATACCGCGTCGGTGGACGCCTGCACCCTGAGACGACTATCTCCCTGTGGCAACCAGAAGATCAGAGCAGCCTCGCCCGCGTAAGCATCTTGGAAAAACAGGATGGCGCGTTTGATCGTGTCTCCTAGCCAAATTTCGTCCTGATCGGGAGCCAGTAAATCAAGGCTACCGTCCAGCCCAGCCACCACCAGAGTCTGGCTGTCGTTACTAGGCAGGTCTTCTGGCCACTTATTCCCATTCGGAACGGCGGCCTGCAAAAACTGCCGCAAGCTCCACACCTCATCCGCCGCACAGACCGTATTGCGCGCTTCCTCATCCCACAGCCAACTGGTCCCTCGCCGTTGCCATACCGTATCGAAAATCTGTCGCATTAGGCAGACTCCTTGATACCAGTGCGTTCAGCAATCGCTTTAACCAACGTAGAAAAGTCATCATGACATTGCTGAACATTGGTTTGATGCGCGCCAATAGCGCCGTCGGCATTGCTTAATCGGAACATCGGCTTGCGCGCTTCCATAGCCATAGGCATCAGGCTGCGGTAATGCTTGATGCGCTGAATCAGGTTGCCATTGTTTTCATCTCCAGACCTATTCTCCACACCCAAAACACTGACGCGATAGGCCACCGGAAGGCGTGACTGCCACTTGGCGTAGGCCTTAGTAGGCCGCCCCAAACGCTCAGCATGTTGCATCAGCACATATCCCACTGGGCTCATGTCACCTTGTGGCATCGTGCCAAGGGAGCGAGGTGCCTGGGAAAGCGCTGCAGCCCATGTACTGCGCCACTTACGCAAAGTCGGCCCCAGGTTTTTCAAACCCTGTAGCGAAAACAAATCCGGCGCTACAGGCATCACCACATGGCTGGAGGCCACCAGCGCTGAGCGATTGATTGCGCCTAGATTCGGCCCCACATCTAGCAGCACGACATCGGCTTGATGCCGCTTTGCAGCCTCATCGATCACACGCCAGAAAGCCGTCGTAACACGAAACGCACGCTCACGTCCTTCCAGACAACGGGGCCACTCTGTAGACAAATCATCCTCAATACGGGACAAGGCAAGATCACCGACCAGTAATCCCAGTCGACTGTTTAATGACTCGATATGCACCGGGCGAACGTCTCCCGTGCCATCAAACAACGGAGCGACCGCGCCGTACATTGTGAGCGGATGTTCATCATCCGGCCACAGCGCTTCAAGCCGAGATTCGTCCAAAGCCATGATGGATAGGTTGGATTGCGGATCAAGATCTACCGCCAACACCCGCAAACCCTGTTCCGCAAACATGAAGGCGCAGTGATAGACCAGCGAGGTTTTGCCGACGCCACCCTTGTTATTGAAAAACGCGATATGGGCTGTCATGAAGACTCCCCCTGAATGATTGCGGCGACCACACCAGCTTGCACCTCAAAGTGCAGCCGTTGACCCAGCGCCTTTCGTGCAATGGCAATACCGGCACCAAAACGCTGAACATAGCCCAGCGCACGAAGCGCCTCGGCCAAATTGGGGTTGCGATAGTCGGTAATACCCGGCTGCCCAAAGTTCTCGGGAGTCACACTACCGAACGGGCCACCGGGGTTGTGAATTTCAATTCGATCATCGAACCAGTACACGCGAATTGGGGTGTTCGTTGCCTCATAGCTGCGGTGCATATAGGCATTGCGCACCAATTGGCGCAAGGCATCCAGTGGATACGTTTCACCACGTTCCTCCGTCGCAACATCGCGGAAACGAACGCCGCGCAAATTATGCGCAGCAAGCTTTTCTTCTAGCCGCCGAATCTGATCTGCCACGGTTCCATGAATAGGCTCTTCATCCACTACCGGCGCGGTCAGATCATCACCGGCCAACCGCAGGAACTGCGTATAGGCTCCCGGCAGCCAATCGGAAGGGGACTTGCCAATCACCAGTAAACCCAGTGTCGTTGGCGTTGGGTCATCTTCAATCATCACCATCTTAGTTGCAGCCAGCCTCTGCTCATAACTACGACCGTTAGAATCCAACACATCGCGTGCCACCAGTGCAGGTAGATACTCTTGCTCGAAACGCAGCCGATCAAGGTCTGTCAGATCTGCATCACGCACCGGCTGCACATCAAACGGGCGGTCATGGTGGCGACGACGCTCGTTGAGGATGCGTTCGTCCTGTGCCGTCGCCAGCCCACGGCGCGGTCCCCAACGCACATGGACACGCCCTTGGTAACGCACGGGAGGCGTATCGCAAGGCAAGACGGTGACTACCGCTACATTGCTCCCTTGCAATAAGCGCTTCTCCACAAATAAGGATGGTGGCGGCACAATATTGCCATCGGTCTTGATGCTGGCGAGGCTCAACAGCAGCTCATCGCTCACCACAAAGCCGGGCATGATGGCTCCATTGTCCTGCACTCCAATTAGAACCACGCCAGGCACACCATGTCCCGCCAAGTCATTAGCAAATGCACAGACAGCCTCGCGCACTTTTTTGGAAGCATCTCCCTGAAAAGACTGTTTGCGCTCCACACAATCTGACTCCAGATCAACCATCATGGCTTCTAACTCTGCGTCACTGTAATAGCTCATTACGCATACTCCCCATCGTCATCGAACAGCGACCCCTGCTGCGGCTTGGGTGCTTGGCTGGATTGCCAGGTGGTGAAGATCGACACCGCACGCGAGGCAGCAAAACGGGTAGTTTGATCCGACCCGTTCTTCTGCAACCACTCCAGCAGCGGCTTGAGCGCCACGTGTGGCTTGAAGTTATCGTTTTTGAGCGTGTCCGAGGCATTGATGCCGCTGCCGTCCACGCAGGCGCCGATCAGCACCAGTGCCTGATCGAGGTCAGAGGTGAGCTTGCGCTTGTGCTTGCCCGACCAATCGCGGGCGAAATCCAGCGGATTGGTGCGCGTGAACACCTTCTTCACCTCGCTGCACCAGCCACGCTGCACGAATTCATCCGGCGTGGTGATGGTGCCGCGCAGGAATTTCTGCAACTGGTCGCGCTGCAGCTCGGTAGCCGTGCCGAAGGTGCGCAGAAATTGCCGCGTCATCGGCTCGGCATTCACCGGCGGCGGCTCCTTGCCCTTGTCGGCATCCTCGTCGATGAGCTGGTTGATACCGACCAGAGCATCCTTGACCGAAATCGTGCGCCCCTCATCGACATAGACCTTGCCGTAGTGGCGCGAGAAATATTCCAGCGCCTTGCCACGCCGAATCACCTGAATGTCGGCGGCGGGCAAGCCCTCCTTGGCGTGGTTTTCCAGCATCGCCTGCAATTGGCGCACATCGGCCATCACCTCGCGGCGCATCCGGCCCCAGCTCACTGGCTTGGGTTCTTCCGTGCGCTTGCGGCAAACGTGGATGATGTCGTATTCGATTTTTTGAGCGCCAAACTCAGCGTTATCCCCCTTCGTTTCATCTGCACGAATTGGATAAGTCGCTTCGAGGTAATACCCGGCATCGAACAACGACTCCAGCACCGCCACCCACGGTTCGTCCTCGCTGTGGTGGAAGGTGAAGGCCAGGATGCCACTGGGCTTGAGTACGCGATGTGCTTCACGCCAGCACTGGGTGAGCAGCCTTTGATAGAAGCCGTTAGGGTCTTCAGGTTCGCGAAACTTGTTGGCGACAGCTTCCAGCGTCTTCGGTGCGTACTCTCCCGCGAAAACGTCTAGGTATTTTTTTCTCAAAACCAGTCGAAGCCAGACGTAGAAGAAGTCTGACAGCTCCGAATACTGAATCAGTCCACCGAACGGTGGATCAGTAATGACGAGATCAACACTGCCATCTGTAACCCCGACTAAGTCAGTGGATGACCCACAATACAGTTCGGCTTCATTTACTTGGTCTGCGGGATAAACCTTCTCGCTCTTACCGCTGATACTGCTGGACAAGACCGCGTCTCTCCGTTTTAGCCCCTCAGCACTCACCGCCTCCCAAGGCGATTTTGCCCAGTCACGCCCTTCGACTATCCCTTCTACACTGGAGGCCCAATTGCCTCGCCCAAGTTTAGGGAATACGCAGTTTTCGATAACAAGGTGTTTCGGCTGAAATCCCTTGTCCGCGAATGCGGGTTCGGGAGTGTCGCGCTGAGAATTCCAGAAGCTAAACATGCACTGGTTCCGCAGATATTGCTGGAAACCACCGAGGACATACTCGCGCACCTTCCAGTCGTAGTTTCCGACCTCGATAATGGCTTTGAGTAGTTGTGCGTGCACCAGCAACTGGCGCGGGTTGAACATCGTCCACCAGTGTGAGTGATGATGTCCTTCAACATCGTGCGGACCGATTTCAGCTCCGATGGGGATCGCACTACGCGGCCAGTAGTCTTTCAGATCACTCTCCTTGCGGGTTTCCCATTCAGCAAACGCAGTGTCGTATTGCCGTGCGTGTGCTGTGCCGTAAGCCGCAAAGAAGCGACCGCTATAGGGGTTGCCCGCCGCATCGCGCTTCGGCGCGTAGCCTTGCACTGCGTAGGCCGCCATCGGTCCGGTCTTGCCGGTGGCCTTCACGGTGGTCAGCACATCCTGCACCGTGCCACAGGCCGCGCAGGCATAGTTTGAGCGCTTAGGAACCGTGCCGATCTCAGGCTTGAAGGTAACCTTCGTTTCCGGGCAGGTCACTTCCTCCGGCAGCGTGCCGCGTACCTCCAGCAGCCGAATCTTGGATGCGCGCTCACTGCCCCAGCGCGTGGTCGCGGCCGCATCGTCCTGCGCCGAGCCGCCGTAGGGCTGACCTTGTGCGTCCTGCTTAGGCGAGCCAGCCAGCCATTGCGGATGCACCAGCAGGCTCAATTCGACCTTTTTGTTCTTGCCCTTGCCGAGCTTAATTTGTCCACGCTCGCCCGCGATGACCAATCCGTCTTTGGGGTGAAAATGGGCGGCAGTCTTATGCGTGCAGTGGGGGCAAGTTAAGCCTTGCACGGGATCAATCACTGCATAAGGTTGTTCCGAGGGCGAAATGAATAAAGGCACATCCGGAGCCATCCGCACGGCATCCTCCTCAATATGGAATACGCCGCCGCATTTTCCGCAGGTGTGCTCCCAGTGCTTCACGCTGATGGTTTTGACCGCCATCACCGGGCTGGTCATGATCGGTGTGCGATGGCCGCAGCCTGTCACCTGACACGGGCCGTGCTTGGCCCAGAAGGTGTAGATGATCTCCGGGCCTTCGTAACGGTAGTCCTTGCGCTCGTCGCGCGGGATGCTCAGAGGGTCGAAATCGGCGGGCATCACCTTCTTGGTCGGCAGGTGCGTCCACGTTCCTTTTTCACCCTCCGGGCCGTCGCAATAGTAATACGGCATGATCTGCGGCTTGACCTCGGCCTCGATGTCGGCGAGCAGCTTTTTCACTTCCTCCAGATCAACATTGGCCAGCTCCTGCTTAACCACAAACCATGCGACCGGGTTGAGGTCGTTGCCGACCATCTGCATGCCGAGACGTGAGCCTTCCACCAGCGTGGTGCCGCCACCCATGAAGATGTCGGCCACCTTCAGGTGCTTGAACGCGCCTTTCTTCTGGTGGTTGGCGTAGTAGTTGTCCCACACCAGCTTGGCCGCGTGTGATTTGTCTTCCGGGGCTTTGGTCGCCGCCGCAATCAACATAGAGCGAAACACGCTGGAGCGCCGCCGCGCCCACCATTTCGACATCTGGTAGATCGGCTTGCCCGCGTTGCCTTCGATGATCGCCACCTGATTGACGGGCAGGATGGGGAAATCCACCTCCAAGCAAGTCTTGGGTCGGTTCGGATCGTTGAAATCGACGGTTTCCAGCGCGACCGCCTTGCCTGCGCCGACGGCTTTAGCGACTTCTTGCGCCAGCAGTTCTTTTTTGGTGGCCATTTAATCTTCCCAACGCACAAGCGCAAACTGTTCAATTTGGTGTTCTGTCTTCAGGTGATCGCCCCAATGAAGCCAACTTTCAATCCCAGCATTCTCGACAGGAAAGTTCATCGGCAGCAAAGATTCTTCACCAGTCTCTCTCTGACCAAAGTAAGCGTGAAGATATTGTCCAGCGGATTCATTGGAGATAAAGCCTTCGTCAGAGTCCAAACGACCCACCACGCCTCCCAAGAATTTCGCAAGCGAGGTTGTCCCTTCTGGCAGGGCTGTCGGCGAGTGAAAGCACAAGTCAGTTCCCTGTTCTGAGAAGCTGTAGCTGTGCTTTGCGCTCGTCACCTTGACATGAGGTGGAATGGATACATGCTCCCGCAAAACCGGAATGGCATTGAAATTCACAGAGCCGACCCCATTGATTAGGATGCGTTCCAATTCCCACGGATCATGTCGCCACCATTGCGGCCACATGCTTAAACCAGCCAGGTGAACATGGAAGCGATATGCAGACCTGTCCAAAAACAAAGGACAAATGTATGCAGAATCGCCGAGCCTCCTTTTGACTAAGCGCTCTCGCAACCTAAGCAAAATATTGTGTTGATAATCCCTGTGAGATGGCTGCTTTTCTCTAAGCCAGAAATACAGTGTGCGGGGGGTTACTGGCAACTGTAGGAATTTTCTATCAGTAATAATCTTCG
>NZ_JBYCKI010000147.1:0-2936 GCF_057473305.1 Thiomonas sp. TH-17 | reverse complement strand
TGCGAGAGCGTGTGGAGCATGGCGTAGCGAATGCCGGGGTAGCCTTCGTCAGGATCAAGATGACGTGAATTGCGCCATCCCCTGTGGCCTCCCCGGAGCATCTTGTCGACCTGCGCGACGGTAGGTAGTGCTTCCCAAGCGACGAGTGCCTGCTCGTCGAACTGGATGAAGATACCCTCACCATGCACCTGGTTTGCAGGAACCCAGTCCGGTTTATCTCGTGAGAGGTTGGCCATCTGGGGCCGTTCGTTCGGGTCGCCGGTTTCTTCGGGCGCCTCCACACGAGTGAAACCGAGCAAGGCATTGACCTCGCGCAGTCGCTCCAGAAGCAGCACTCTGCTGATGTGCTTTGCAAAGGCTGGGGGCGTGCCGACCTTCTTGCTCATGAAGTGCGGGTAGTCCGTGGGTGGGTTTGCCTCTGTCAGCACGTCCCACTCGGGACCCTTGATGTCGGCCTCACCCACGATCTCCTGTCCGCCACCGGTACGGTGCGCCTCGATGGCCGACCAGATCGACGCTGCTGGATATTTGTCGATCCCTGGCAGCGCCCCGGTCTTCTTCAAGGTTTTTACCGTCACCGACACTTCGGCTTCGGATTCCAGTTCCTCAAAGAACTCCCAGCCATCCTGGATCAGTTGACTGAGTGGGTCCTTGGTCTGGGGAATGGCGAGCGCCGAAAGTGTGATCGGGAACCAGCTGTTCGTAGCTCCCAATAGCACCGCGCGTGCTTCCTCATCGCATTCGTGGTCGAAGTGGTCTAGGTGCGGATGCCGTCCTCGGCACCCCGGCAGATTCTCTTTTCCTGCCTTGCCAAAAGCGTGCGCCATGCTTCTGGATGCACCACAGGCATCGCACTTCACCCACAGGTTTTCGGTTTGCAGCGACGCGCCGCTCTCAAAGAAGCGCAGCGTGCCCATGCACGAGCTGTTACCTCCATGCACGAAGTAGTGCCACGGAAAATCGTCAAGGTGGCCGTCGCGGCAGGCCAGCAGAAAACGTGCGGGAACGGCATCCGCGTCCTTGGCCGATTGGTCGCCTTTGGAACCACGGCAGCCTTTGTGAACGAAGCGGGTTCGCTCCGGCCTGAAGCGGTTCTCCTTGATCTCGAACAGACCAGCGTCGAAGGGCGACAGCAGGCCGCACTTCACACAGCGCATCCAGCGCGGGAATGGCCGAACAGGAACGCCGATGTTGGCCTCGGCAGACCAGACATCAACGAGTTCGCTTTTCTGGAAAGGCGGCATCCGCAGGTTTTCGACCTGCGTTCCCAGAACCTTCCGAACGGCAGCGAGCAGCCGTGCCTCTTGAATCGGCTGGCAGCGGTCTTTTTCCCATCTGTCGATGCCGAGCGTCACCACGGACAGGCTCGGCAGGTCGATCAATGCACCGGGCCCATAGGTCCACAGCAACTGGCTGGGGCGGACTTCTCCGACTGGAGTTTTGTTGTTGATGATCATGTTCAAACCTCATCCTTCGTTGCAGGACGAGGCTTCCAATCGTGATCGTCCGTGATATGGCTCGTGTTCATGATCAGGCGCACGCCGGGCTCGACTTCCCTCATCGACATCGGTACGGTCCAATTGTCCCAGGCTTGAAGTCCTGGCAACTTGATCAATGCCACGGTCTTGTCTTTTTCGGGGCCGCGTTTCTCATACGCCAAGATCCGCCCGCCTTTGCTGACTTCTTTCGCCCATTCGTCAGCGCGTTCTTTCAGTTCAGTCTCAGCCAACTGCTTACGCGAGTTGTCTTCAGCGACATTGCCTGCGCGCGTCACCAATACCTTGATGGCATCGATGATCTCGGCCTGATTGGACATGCTCAGTTGGCCAGCGCCTTCGTTCGGGCTGAAGACATCGTTCTTGAGGCGCATCAAACTCAGCATCGCGCCGGTTAGACCACGGTCCATTGCGCGCGGTGAGAACGGCGTTACCGATTGCGCTTCGACGTGCTTGTAGAACGTGGCGTGGTAGTGCTCAAAGGTTTCGTAATGCGACAGGTCGCGTGGTCTGGCCCACGTCAGCACCGTGCAGACCAAGCCGGGGAAGGAGCGCCCGACACGGCTGGTGGCCTGAATGTATTCGGCAGTCCCCTTAGGTTGCCCGTTCACAGCCATCAGTCCGAGCCGGTTTACGTCGACACCCACTGAAAGCATGTTGGTGGCCAGCACCACATCGATGGCGCGCGTGTCGCCCTCTTGCCAGCGGGTCACGTACTTGCCGGTTGCTGTGTCGAACTCCGACTTGAACTTGACCTCCAGGTTATCGAGGTACTTGGGGATGTCCTGACTTGATACCCGAGATGTCAGCTCGCGAATGTTGCTGATGCTGCGTTGTGCCAGTGCGGGCCGTTCCACCATGCTCATCTGCACGCGGTAGGAACGCGTCTGCACGTCGTCCTCGACCAAGCGTTTCATGCCCCCCAGTTCTCGCAGCGCGTTGAAGTAACCGACCATGGTCATGTAAGGATCTGCTGGCTCGCCGAAGCGATCGAACAGCGCCTGAGCAGCAGTCAGGAATGCCGTGTAGACGCGGATCAGCATCGCGGGTCGCGAACTGCCAGGTGAACACACCCCGAGGTAACGCCGCCCCGGCTTGCCCACGATCGGTCGTTGGACCGAGAAGTAGTTGTCCTCCACGTCCAGTCCGTGCGGCGGGAACACCGACACGCTCCGCATGAAGACGTTGTTCATCTGCTCGCGGGCCTTACGCACCGTGGCGGTCGACGCGATGATCTTCGGCTTCACCATACGTTCGCCAAACTTCCAGCCGCACAGCTCGTCCACGGCCGTCTCGTACAGGCCAACCATGGTGCCGAGCGGCCCGCTGATCAGATGAAACTCGTCCTGGATGATCAGGTCCGGCGGTCGGATCGGGCTAATGTTCTTGACCTTGGTGGCAGCGAGTCCTTTTCCGGCCTGGTGGTTACCATTGCAGTCC